>JBARVL010000047.1:0-6424 GCA_049646245.1 Crinalium sp.
TTTTCTGCATAAATAAATTTCCAGGCAATACCTGCAACTACCATTGAAATTACTACAGGTGTATAAAATGATGCTCTAAACCAGTTAATTCCTCTAAGTTTTTTGTTGACTAAAATTGCTAAACCTAAAGGTGCAATTACTAGGATAGGCACAACACATACTAAATATAAAAATGTGTTCCATAATGTTTGCCAAAATACTGGATCTTTCCAAAGACGGCTAAAATTAGCAAATCCTACCCATTTTGGGAGTTGAGTTAGATCGTATTCGTAGCGGGTGAAACTAAGTAAAAATGCTTGACCCGCAGGTAAAAAAACTGTTAATCCCAGAATTAACAGTGCGGGGAGTAAAAATAGGTAGGGAGTTAGGCGTTGTTTGATTAAAATTAAGTCTTTGGGCATATCAACAAATATAGTCGTTTTTTGGTTAGAAGAAACCCCACCCCCCAACCCCCTCCCCTTATTAAGGGGAGGGGGGGAAGGTCAATATTAATAGTATTAGCTACTCTTGGGAGGTTGTAGAAGGTGATGTGACATCTACTCCCTCAAAGATTTTAATTACTGCATCAATGTCTTGTCTACCGTTGGCGATCGCTTCTTGCGTTGTATCACATGGACTGAGATTACGGTTGATATAACCTTCTGGGCTATGAATTTCATAAAAATACATATCCTCATGCGCCATCAAGACAATTAACCACCCTCGATAAATTTCTCCGCGTAAATCTTCATCTGACATAGTAAATCAATTAACAATTAACAATTAACAATTAACATTCAAACCCTTCGATCCCCCCTAGCCCCCCTTAAAAAGGGGGGAAATCCCATCAAAGTCCCCCTTTTTAAGGGGGATTTAGGGGGATCTAAATCTGACGGGTTAGGTTTAAACCACGCTCTAGCCTTTATGTTAAGCTACTGTATCTACTAGCTATAGGCATCCGCCAACCTGTACCGAAGGCGCGATCGGTAATTTTTAATCCTGGGGGCGCTTGTCGGCGTTTAAATTCCGCACGGGCAACGAGTTTGACTACTTTATTTACTATATTTAAATCGTGACCAGCAGCAATTATCTCATTGATCGATTGATGTTTGTGAATTAAACGTTCCAAAATATCATCAAGTATGTCATAAGCTGGCAGAGAATCTTGATCGACTTGCCCTGGTTTGAGTTCTGCACTAGGTGGCTTAGTTAAGATATGGTTGGGGATGATTTCTGATTGCGAGTTATTATTGCTATTTTGGTTTAGCCATTGGCATAAGGAATACACACGGGTTTTGGGAACATCTGCGATCGCAGCTAATCCCCCGTTCATATCTCCATATAATGTACAGTAACCTACTGCCATTTCGGATTTATTACCAGTAGATAGTAGCAGATAACCAAATTTATTTGCGATCGCCATTAATAAATTACCCCGAATCCGCGATTGAATATTTTCTTCTGCTAGTCCAAATTCTGTACCAGCAAACAACGGCTCTAAGGTTTTGTCGTAACCTGACATCAATTCGCCAATTGCTAATATTTGAGTTTTAATCCCCAAATTTTCCGCTAATTTTAACGCATCTTTGACGGAATGATCGGAACTGTAAGGCGAAGGCATCAACACGCCAAAAACATTTTCTTTGCCTAATGCCTCAGATGCGATCGCAGCTACTAATGCTGAATCTATACCACCACTTAAACCTAATACAACTTGACTAAATCCACATTTTAAGGTATAGTCTTGCACACCTAATACTAGCGCATTCCAGATTTCCTCATCTTCGCTTGCTGGTAGTGGTTGTATAGTTGTGGGAATTAAATCTTTTTGCTGTTGATCAAATTCTACTATTAATAAATCTGTTTCAAAAGCACAAGCGCGACCAACTACATTACCTGCACGATTAAACGCAACACTACTACCATCAAAAATTAAGTCATCATTCCCCCCAACTTGATTAGCATAAATAATCGGTCGCTGATAACGAGTTGCTGCTGCTTTTAACATCGCTTCCCGTAATTTATGCTTGTTAGTTGTATAGGGAGAAGCAGATAAATTGATAATTATATCAACCTCTTGCTGTGCTAAGTCAGCTATCGGATTTACAGTATAGCTACGCTTACCCCAAAATTCTTCATCATTCCAAAGATCTTCACAAATAGTAATACCAATTTTTATGGAAGATTCATCTAAGTTTAATGTAAAGGAATTACTTTCCAAACCAGGCTCAAAATAGCGATATTCATCAAAAACATCGTAATAAGGCAACAAGCGTTTATTGAATATCTGCTGTATTCCCTTATTTTGCAATAAAGCAATACTATTAAATAACGGTTTCTCTCCAGATGTATATGATTCATAATTTTCAGAAACTGTTCCTACCAAAACAGTTAATTTAGGTGGCAATTTTTTTGCCAGTTTTTGCAACACCCTTACCATAGACTCTACAAAGCGGGGATTTAGTAGCAAATCTCGTGGGGGATATCCACATAAAGATAGCTCTGGTGTGAGTAAGAGATCAACTTTTTTTTTCGCAGCTATTTTAGCAGCAGCTAATATTTGTTCGGCGTTTCCAGTAAAGTCACCAATTGTGGGGTTTAGTTGTGCGATCGCTATTTTCATAATATTTTCTCTGTATAAATCTTAAATTTGTTGCCAATGTTTTTTTTATTTAACCGCAGATGCACGCAGATAAACGCAGATGTAAGACAAAGTTGATCGACTTGTGCAAGAAGTTTATTGACTGAAAATTTAAATAAACACTAATGCTTTATCTTTCAAGGGAGCAAATGCTTCAGCATCAAACCGATACAAACTGGCAGGACGACCTGCGCCGCGTGAAGCTTTTAACCCTGTATCCGATAAAAAGCCTAACTTTAGTAGCCGTGTGCGAAAGTTAGAATAATCAGAGAAGTTTTCACCTAAAACAATAGCGTATAACTGATAGAGATCGCTTAAGGTAAAGACTTCTGGCAATACTTCAAAAGCGATCGGGCTATACTCTAATTTATTGCGTAAGCGACGATAACCATAAGCTAAAATTTTGTTATGGTCAAAAGCTAATTGTGGTACTTGCTTAACCGGATACCAAGCAATACCACTTACGCCATTAGCAATTAGTTGGGCATCAGCAAACCTTACTAAAGCAAAGTAACTTACAGATAGATAACGTACACCAAAGCTAGAGGGAGATTCTCTAGGATCTCGACCAGGATCACCGAAGGTATACAATTGTTCTAAATATAAATTCTCTACTTGAATTTTCTCAGCCAAAATGCGATAAGCGGCATCTTCTAAAGATTCACCGTGACGTACAAGTGTCCCTGGTAAACACCACTGATCCAAAAATGGTTCATCGTGTCGCATAACTAACAGCACCATCAATCTATTTTGGGCTGTATCAACTGAGAAAATTACATTATCAACACCTACTTTAAAATCGGCTAATGGTGAATTTTTTAACGAATCTGTAATTTTTTTTGTGCCGATGGATGGCATTCGTACAAATGTTGTTGATGAATATAAGCTTCAACAGTGGGTGTTAAAGCTTGTGGATCTTTAATTTCACGATAAACTGTAGATGAAATCTCAGGTGGATTTAGTTGTGCGATCGCAAACGATGCTTCTAATTGCCTAAGTCTCTCTAAACCAGCTTCGTCTACAGCATAACCTGGACGTGGCACAATCAGTATCTTGACTTGTTGTAACAAATCTGACGCACGATACCAACTCCCCAACTGCTGCACTAAATCTGAACCAATAACCACAGTAAACTCAGCATCATACCAACGTTGGCGAGCTTTTTCTACAGTTTCTATTGTCCTAGTACTGCTAAGTTCTTGAGCTAAAATAATATTGTTACGCTCTTCAGCATCATTAATTAGTAACTGTAGCATCACAGCCCGATGTTGTAGGGGTGCTTGATGCTGTTTAAAAGGATTATCAGAAGCCCACACTGCTACTAAGTCATAACATTGGGATAACCCACTAATAATAGTTTGATGCCCCGTCGTAGGTGGATCAGCACTTGTACCAAATAAAGCTATTTTCATCGTTTTTTAATTAGTAGTTGAATCGGAATTTAGGAAGTCTAAATTATTAAACCTCGTGCTTAAGTTATAGTTTAGATATACCAACCGCCAAGGCGGTTAGGACACAATAAATTGCTGAAAGCATTGGAAACAAAGGCTTTTAAAAAAGCTGACGGTGCAGATAGCTGACTGCTATAATTCACCACAGATGTAGCACAGACATTTTTCCGACCTCTCCCCAGATGTTATCTCAATTATAGTAAGCTTTACCAAAACTAGAGACAGTGATTTTGAGGCGCTAACTAAGTTCCCCAAAATAGTGACAATTTCAGGTATTTACACGGGTTTCAGGCATTGCACATTGAATTTATGGAGATGTCTATACAGCGTTTTTTAGGTAAGCCCTACCAAAAATAACATGACTTACGCAGATACACTAAATACAGGGGCAACCACAGGGGGATTGCCCCTACAGATGGTGTTTATTTTCATAATTTGCGTAATTCCTGAATAATCTATCAAACTCTAGATTTAATAAATTCCCAATTTCAGCTATTATTAGCTGGAGGGAACCGCATTTTTTCTTTTCGGAATGTTTAACAACAGCTAAAAATAAAAATCACTTTAAGCCCCGAACAACTCAAGCAACAACTATAGCTGGTTTTTTGAGATGAATGAGCATTTAAAATGGATTATCCCTATATTATTTATTCTCATTGGTGCTGTAGCCGGGATAATTTTTGAAAAAATTATTCTCAAGAAACTGAAAAAGTTTGCTCTTCAAGCTAAAGTCCCCGGTAGCCACTTAATTTTTAAAACCCTGAAGGGAATTCCGAAAATTTTATTTCTATTAGGGGGTTTGTATGCCGCTCTGATTAGTTTACAAGTAAACAATTTAATTGGAGAGAAAATTTTTACTGTTGCTCAACAAATTTTAACAAGTATTCTTTTATTCACCATCACCTTGGTTTTAGCCAGAATATCAGAAAAACTTGCTAAAACATTTACCCAGAAAAATCAAGGAGTTTCTACATCTTTAATTTCTAATTTAGCAAAAATAATTGTTTTTATTATTGGTATTTTAATAATTTTACAAACGCTAGGTATTTCAATAACGCCACTTTTAGCGACTTTAGGTATTGGTGGTTTAGCTGTTGCTTTGGCTTTTCAAGAAACTTTAGGCAACTTGTTTTCTGGTTTATATCTAATTATTTCTCGTCAGGTGAGAACGGGAGATTATGTTAAGTTAGAAGGTGGTCAAGAAGGTTATATTACAGATATTACTTGGAGAAATACAGTTATTAGAGAAATTCCTAATAATTTAGTTGTTGTGCCTAATAGTAAACTGGGATCGGCAATTTTTACTAATTATCATTTACCAGCTAAAGAAATAAATGTCCAAATTTCCGTTGGTGTTAGTTATGATAGCGACTTGGAAAAGGTAGAATACATAACTTTGGAAGTTGCTAAAGAAGTAATGCAAGAGGTATCAGCAGGTATTGATGATTTTGAACCGTTTCTTTTATTTGAAAAATTTGGTGAATCTAGCATTGATTTCACAGTATTTTTAAGAGTTAATGAATTTTTAGATAGACGGATAGCTAAACATAAGTTTATAAAAAGGTTACATCGGCGTTATAAACAAGATGGGATTGAAATTCCTTTTCCGAAAAGAGATGTATATATTAAAAGGGAACAGGGCATAGGTATGTAGGGGCGGGTTGCCAGATAACTGTTGGGATTAAAAATTTTATAAAATTTAATTTAACATAAAGTTTATTTAAGATAAGTGTATAAAATTAAATAGAAAACTCCTGAATCTTTAAGTTGATCGCTAAGTATTGCAAAGATAATCAAACAATTATTGCAGCCACCGTTAAAAGTTAAGCACTTAATCATAATGAGGATAGAGGGATATATTCTCTCTTAAATTCTCTATCAAAAATATTGGTCAACTAAGGGAGAATAATATTATGGGTATTACCAGATGGCTTGAGAGCATTACCCAGTATTTATTAAAATCAGTGGCTCGCATTTTTAGCCCTACTGATGACGCATATCCTACTATAGGCGTGCAACCGTTTGAAGGTGAACCATATAAAGAAACGCATGGTACAGATTGGTAATCGCCGTTTTCTGATCATCTATAATTTTTGAAGTGGAGAAAGTCAACTTTCTCCATATAATTGTGTCAATTTTATTTAACTAAATAAATCGTAGGTTGGGTTGAGGCTTTGGGAAACCCAACTCAATCTCTGAAATGTTGGGTTTCCTGCGTCAACCCAACCTACACAGTGGAGAATTTTCTCAGAGTATGTCTGTTAAAGGCTATTTAACTAAGTGGAAATAGTTGCATCAAGAAATAACACACTGCTGCACTACCAATAGGAACAGTAAAATTATCAATTCCTAG
>JBARVL010000048.1:0-25288 GCA_049646245.1 Crinalium sp.
CCGAGACCAAGTATATATATTGCCATCACCAGTCACGGTTTCGGTCATGCTGTGCGTGCAGCATCGGTAGCAGCAGAAATCCAAAGATTATATCCAGAAATTTTACTAATCTTGGTAACAACAGCACCACGCTGGCTGCTAGATTCTTATATACCAGGAGATTTTATCCATCGCCCCCGCGCTTTCGATGTTGGTGTAATCCAGTCAGATAGCTTAAAGATGGATAAACAAGCAACTTTGGAAAAGATGCGCGAGATTCATGCTCAACAACGCTCAATTGTCGCTGGTGAAGTTAACTTTATCCGTCAAAATCGTGTCGGTTTAGTACTAGCTGATATCCCACCATTAGCAGCAGTAATTGCTAACACTGCTGGTGTTCCGGGTTGGATGATGAGCAATTTTGGGTGGGACTTTATTTATCGAGATTGGGGGGAAGAATATAACGAAATTGCTGATTGGAGTAGTGAGTGTTATACCTTGTGCGATCGCTTGTTTCGTTTACCACTCCACGAACCAATGAACGCTTTTTCAAATATCATAGACGTAGGGCTAACTGGTGGTTCACCTCGCCATAGCCCAGACTTCCTCAAAACTCAATTTGGGATCAATACTGCGTTAGAACAAACTATTTTACTAACATTTGGAGGACTAGGGTTAGAAGCAATCCCTTATCACAACTTGCAACTATTTCCTGATTGGCAATTTATTACTTTCGATCGTCAAGCGCCAGATTTACCAAATTTAGTTAAAATTACTGATCATCAATACCGTCCAGTAGATTTTATGCCCATCTGTGGGCGAGTAGTTTCTAAACCAGGTTATACCACCTTTTCTGAAGCTATGTGCTTAAATGTTCCAATTGTTTCTATTACTCGCGAAGATTTTGCTGAATCACATTTACTTATAGAAGGTATTCAAAATCATGCTCAACATCAAATTTTGACACCTGCTGAATTTTTTCAAAGTAGTTGGGAATTTTTACATCAATCTGTCCAACAACCGCTTACATCTCAGCAACTACCGAAAGATGGAACAGAAGTTATCTCTCGTGCTGTGATTAACTATTTTGAACACAACTAATCACTAAACATTTTTATAACTTTATGAATCAATATCAACAATTCCTGAAAATCCAAACTACGGGTAAATCTTTATCCAAAATTACTGCGAAAATTCAATCCATAGTTAGCGAATCTAGTATTACCACAGGACTTTGTACTGTATTTTTACGCCATACATCAGCAAGTTTAATAATTCAAGAAAATGCCGATCCCGATGTTCTCACAGATTTAGAAAACTTCTTAGCTAAACTCGTACCCGAAGATGGTAAAAGCTACATCCATGATGCTGAAGGTGCTGATGATATGCCTGCTCATATTCGCACAGTTTTGACGCATACCTCTGAGCAAATTCCTATAGCTAACGGTAGATTGCTATTAGGCACATGGCAGGGAATTTATGTTTGGGAACATCGCCAGCGTGGTCATATACGTGAACTTGTTGTTCACATTAGTGGTCAATAATTC
This sequence comes from Crinalium sp., assembly GCA_049646245.1. GTDB lineage: Bacteria > Cyanobacteriota > Cyanobacteriia > Cyanobacteriales > PCC-9333 > Crinalium. The sequence continues at coordinate 1,527 of JBARVL010000048.1, forward strand.
TACTTCAAAAAATTATCTTCATAAGATGCAATCTCGCCGTTAACGGGGAGGGGTTGTGGGCGGGATTTTAAGTTTAATTAGATTGACCTCCTGAGCAAACTATCAATTTATAGTTTAAGTATTTATACTTAAACTATAAATTGATCATAAACCCTGGAAACAAATGTTTTTAAAAAAGCTGACGGTGCAGATAGCTGACTGCTGACCGCTATAAATTAGGCAAGCAAAACCCAATATATTCTAGTATGATGGGATCAATTATCTTAAAGCTCAAAAATTAATAAAAATTAAATTAATGAAACTGAGTAGTAAAATTTAAATAAGTTTTGTCTTTGAGCGTTCAGATTTCATGCTCAAGACAGATATCGAAAATTTTTGAGCCTGATCAGAAACAAAATTATTTATATTAATCGCGCTAATTTCATAAAAACCTGTGAACCAACATATTGATAGCCTCAACATTCTTACAAACGATCATAACCCAAGTCCAGACTCTACCTTGGTCTTGGTGATAGATGACGATAAAATGATGCGTAAGCAATTGCGTAAAGCTCTTGAACAGGTGGGATATCAGGTGACAGAAGCTAGTAGCGCAGAGGAGGGGCTAACTCTTTACCGTAGTCTAATGCCCGATATTATCCTAGTAGATGCCCTGATGCCAGAAATGGATGGTTTTACTTGCTGTAAAGTGTTGCGTTCAATTCCAGAATGTGAATATACGCCAATATTGATGATTACCAGTCTGGAAGATGAAGAATCAGTAGATATGGCGTTTGCTGTAGGTGCTAGTGACTATATTACTAAACCTCTGCACTGGGGATTGCTACGTCAAAGGGTGCGTTGTCTGTTGAATGCTGGTAAGGCGATGCAGGAATTACGTCAGCAGAGTGAGCGAGAACGACTGATTAGGAAGATTACTGAGGGTATTAGGCAATCGTTGAATCTAGAGGAAATTCTAGAAACTACTGTAACTGGAGTGCGGGAATTTCTTGGTTGTGACAGAGTGGTATTTTATCGCGTTTGGTCTGATGGTTCAGGCGAAGTAGTTTCTGAAGCAGTAGTAGATGATGTATTTAGTATTGCTGGAAGAGAAATTACAGACCCTTGCTTTGAATCATCTTATCTAGAACTATATCGTCAAGGGCGGGTTTATGCGATCGCGGATATTGATCAAGCTAACTTAAATCCCTGCTATATAGAATTTTTGCACAAATTTGATGTCAAGGCACACTTGGTTGTGCCAATTCTCCAAGGTAATGATTTTTGGGGTCTGTTGATTGCTCATCATTGTACCGCTTCAAGGCATTGGTCAAGGGTGAATATAGAACTACTTAAAGAATTGGCATTACAAGTAAGTATTGCCCTAGCCCAAGCCGACTATTTAAAGACAATTCAAGATAACGAAGAAAAACTGCGCCAATCACTGGAGAAAGAAAAAGAACTCAGCGCCCTCAAATCGCGCTTTGTCACTATGACTTCCCATGAGTTCCGCACTCCGATGAGTACTATATTATCTTCTACAGAATTACTGGAACATTTTAGTCATAAACTCTCTAATGAGAAAAAAGCTCAACATTTTCAGCGAATTCAATCAGCTATTAAGAATATGACCCAACTTTTAGATGATGTTCTAGTATTTGGGAAAGCAGAAGCAGGAAAGTTAGAGCTTAAACCTATATGTTTTGATGTCAAGCAATTTTGTCAAGAGCTAGTAGAAGAAATGCGATTGAATGCTGGCTCTCAATATTTAATGTCTTTTGTTACTAAAGGTGATGATACTAATGTATTCATGGATGAAAAGATTTTACATCAAATCTTGAATAATTTGCTGTCAAATGCCATTAAATACTCACCTGAAGGCGGAGAGATAAATTTTGAGTTAGTTTGTGAAAATAATGTAGCTATTTTTACAATCAAAGATCAAGGTATTGGTATTCCACAAGCAGAGCAAGTGCAACTCTTTAATTCTTTTTATAGAGGAAGTAATGTTGGCGGAATTGCTGGTACAGGGCTGGGACTAGCAATTGTGAAAAAATGTGTGGAATTGCAGGGTGGTGTAATAACTGTAAATAGTGAAAGGGGAGTTGGCACAACGTTTACAGTTACGATACCGTCTACCCCTGAGCTACAAATGCGACAAACGGTAAGTTATCTCAATGATTTTTTAAATAAGAAGTCGAGTAATGAACAAAACAATGAAGTTCAAACAAGATGGCTAGGGTGAATCAGTTAAGTAGATGAGCAGAATTAAACTTAAAATAATTATCGGTCACTGGTCACTGGTCATTGGTCACTGGTCACTGGTCACTGTTAATTGTTCTGGATGCTGAAACTTGAAACAACGCTCTAGTTATTGGGAATTACTACCTTATCTTCGTCCACAGAGGCGAACAATTGCTCAAGCATTAGCTTGTACTTTAGGATTTACGGTGTTTTGGCCAATCATCGCGTGGTTGGCGGGTCGAGTTGCGGGGTATATTGGACAGGGAGATGTGAATGCGATCGCTCAAATTGCCGGAATTGCTGCGGTAGTTTTTATTCTGCGTGGCGCTGTGCAGTTCGGTCAAGATGCTTTAATGGCAAAAGCTGCTTTAGCGATCGCACTCGATTTGCGTAAAAGTGTCTATGCACACTTGCAAAAGTTAAGCTTAGGCTATTTTGAAGCAGCTAAAACTGGTGATTTATCTTACCGCCTCACAGAAGATATCGATCGCATTGGTGAAGTAGTTAACAAAGTATTTCACCAATTTATTCCCAGTGTTTTGCAGTTAATTGTAGTCTTAGGCTACATGGTTTATGTTAACTGGCAATTAACATTAGCAGCTTTGATAATTGCGCCACTGATGGCTATATTAATTGGCTGGTTTGGGGAGCAGCTACGCAAGTTTTCTCGCCGTAGTCAAAATCTCGTTTCTGATTTAGCATCATTGCTAACTGAGTTTTTTAGTGGTATCCGTTTAGTCCAAGCTTTTGCTGCTGAAGATTACGCCCTAGCACAATTTAGCCAAGAAGCAGAGCGTAACCGTCAAGCAAAGTATAGCGCGGAACGACTCAAAGCAATTCAATTTCCGGTTGTGGGCTTTTTAGAAGCCATGAGTGTGCTATTGTTGTTTTTAATGGGTGGTTGGCAAATTTCTCAGAATAACTTAACAGGTAGTGGTTTTGTTAGTTATGGAGCAGCAGTTGCATTATTAATCGATCCAATTGGGTTAGTAACGAGCAACTATAACGAATTTAAACAAGGTGAAGCCTCTGTAGATCGCATATTTGAACTGTTGGCAATTCAGCCAACTGTAGTAGAAAAAACAGATGCGATCGCACTTCCCCAAGTTACAGGTAAAGTAGAATTCTGTAACGTTACCTTTGCTTACTCTTCCAGAGCAAATGCCAATATTTCAAGTGAAGATATAGATAATCATCCCACATCAGATCTACCTGTGCTGCAAAAATTAAATTTGTTAGCAATGCCAGGAGAAATGATTGCTTTAGTAGGCGCGTCTGGGGCTGGTAAAACTACCTTAGTAAATTTATTACCACGCTTTTACGATCCTCAAGTAGGTGAGATTTTAATTGATGGTATTAATATCCAGGATGTCACAATCCGCAGTTTAAGAAGACAAATTGGGATAGTTCCCCAAGAAACTATATTATTTTCTGGAACTATTGCTCAAAATATTGCTTTTGGTCAAAGTGAGTTTGATATCGAAGCAGTACAAGCAGCAGCAAAAATTGCTAACGCGGATCAATTTATTACTCAACTTACACAGGGATATTATACCTGGGTAGGAGAAAGAGGTGTAAATTTATCTGGGGGACAAAAACAGCGAATTGCGATCGCGCGTGCTGTATTACTTAATCCGAGAATTTTAATCCTTGATGAAGCCACATCAGCCCTAGATTCAGAATCAGAAGCTTTAGTACAAGAAGCACTAGAGAGAATTATGCAAGAGCGCACCGTATTTATTATTGCCCATAGACTTGCCACAGTGCGTCGTGCTGACAGAATTTTAGTATTAGAAAAAGGTCAAATTGTAGAATCAGGAACCCACGATCAACTATTAGATCAAGCAGGTCGTTATGCTAGATTTTATGCCCAACAATTTCAACAGTAAGTAGGTCAAGATAATTAATTGTACAACCCCACCCCCCAGCCCCCTCCCCGTCAACAGGGAGGGGGAGTAATGGTTTGATAATTTTTAAGGTGAAGCTACTTAACAGTTAGTGCTTTTTTACCTCTGTTATAACCGTCGCACTCATTCTCATAATTTTTCCAAATAACTGAGTAAATCTGCCATTTCTTGTGGGCTAGGCTGAAACTGTGGCATGGGAGGAGTTTTGCCACTGATGACTTGCTCAATCAGATGAACGCGAGACTTTCGCTTAGAGATATGATCTAAACTTGGTCCCACTCGACCTTGAGCTTGCAATCCGTGACAGCCAGCGCAATTCATTTGAAAGATAGCGTGTCCTAGTACTGGATCACCCCTAAGAGACAACACACCGTTGATATAAGGATCTGAAACGCGAAGCAGGTGAACGCCCAAAACGCTTGTCAGGATTGCCAGCAGAACCGCCAGCACGATCAAGCTGATGCGCTGCATGATGGTTTCAGGTTTAGGTAGCTGGTTATCCAAAGGTCTACTAATATAAAGATTTACAACGTTTTTATCTTTGCAAGGTACACACCAACAGCGATCAAGTTACTGAAGATTGCGATATGTGTGCCAATGTCTAGCTAAACATTTCAATTAATATACTTAGCTTAAGTTTTATAGACAAATGAGGCAAGCCTTGTCTGGGTGATCGGTGATGTTTTATACCAAAAATTAGGTTAATCAGTCTTTTGGCGGTATCTCTGTGACAATGTTGTAATCTGTAGGATGAGAAATAAGTAAAAAACCTTAACAGTTAACTAAGGAGTACTAACGTGGTAGAACCTCTGCTTTCAGGTATGGTGCTAGGCTTAAGTTTCATCACCCTTGCTGGCTTGTTTGTCGCAGCTTATATGCAGTATAAGCGCGGTAATAAACTGGGTATATAGAAGGTTACAGCCGTATTGCCGTAAACTTTTTCGCGGTCAATTTCTAGATGGGGAACAGGTTCAACCTGCCATTTATTTGGGCTGTGTTCTACTGCTAATTCACCAGTGGAAGCGAGAAGTTGATATTGCGCGATCGCTTCCAACACTGGTTGATACAAGTTGCTTGCGTAAGGGGGATCAAAGTAGATATGGTCAAATTCTTGACCCGCAAGGGTTTTTAAACGCTGCACTACATCCCCCCGCAAGACTTGAAATTTTTGCTCCTCACGGGCTACTTTTTGCCAATTCTCTTGAATAATGCTACAGGCGCGGCTTGATTGTTCAATACCAACTACAAAACTAGCGCCACGACACAAAGCTTCTGCACCCATTGAACCGCTACCAGTACATAAATCCAGCCAGCGACAGCCATCAATTTTCCCTTGCCAAATATTAAATATCGCCTCTCGCACTCTTGCAGGAGTTGGGCGAGTTTCTAGCCCTGGTAAAGTTTTAAGTTGACGATTTCCGTAAATTCTCAGACTCATCTTTAGGGAGGAGGGAGGAGGGAGGAGGGAGGAGAGAGGAGGGAGAGAGGGGCAGAGGAAGCAGAGGAAGCAGGGAGAGTGAGAGTATACCTCTTGCAGCCATGCGATAAATTTAATAGAGCATCTGCGTTTATCTGCGTTTATCTGCTTTCATCTGCGTTCTAAAAAAACAAATGGACGATTTTTGCAATAAACATCATGTTCACCTTCCACTACCAACACCCACTTTTACTTGCTTGACGAAATTAGACAATATTTGTAAGCCAGTGGTAGAAGATTTTTCTGGGTGAAACTGCACAGCCATTAAGTTGTCACGGCGGATGGCTGCTGTTACAGTTTGACTTCCGTGTGTAACATTTGCTGCTGTCACAGTGCGATCGCTAGGATCAACATAATAGGAGTGAACAAAATAAACCCAAGGTTGATCTGATAACTGATCCCAGATTGATGTTTGTTGAGTAATCTCAAGTTGATTCCAACCCATGTGAGGAATGGTTAGATCTGGTTCTGATTTAAACTTTCGCACAGTACCCGCAACAATGCCTAATCCTGGTTCAATTCCTTCTTCACTACCATCAAACAGAATTTGTAGCCCCAGACAAATACCTAGAAAGGGTTTACCAGATGCGATCGCATCTTTTATCGGTTCTACTAAATCATGCGATCGCAGTTGTTTTACTGCTGGATCAAATGAACCCACTCCTGGTAACACCACTGCATCCGCCTGTGCTATTTCCTTGGCAGAGTCGGTTACTTTCGGGGTTGTTCCAGCTTTCTCTAACCCTTTACAAACAGAGTGGAGATTGCCCATGCCGTAGTCTACAACTGCGATTACTGACATTTATCTGCGCCTTTGCTCAGTATTATTCTACTTTGATCGGGTAAAAAACCCACTATTGTTATTTTACATTCTTTCGCTTACAATGTCTAACTTTATTGTAAAATATAATGATTAAAATTAATATATGAACACTAAAATACTGTTAACATCATTTGATATTTGGCTACCTCATCATACATCTAATTCTTCTGATGATTTGTTAGAAGAATTATCTAAAATAGATTATTTGCCATATTCACTTTATTTTTTGAGACAGCTACCTGTTAATATTGCAGAAGCAAATTCACTGGTAATTGCTAAGATAAGGGAACTGCAACCCGATGTAATAATCTGTTGCGGAATGGCAGAAAAAAATATAAAACTAACCATTGAGTCACAGGCAAGTTTTCAAGCAAATACTCTTAAAACAGCAGTTGATTTAGAAGATTTACTTAGTGATTTAACTGATACAGTAATTAGCAATGATGCTGGAAAATTTGTTTGTGAGGGCTTATACTACTCAGTTCTGAATGAGTTACAAACACAACAAGTGGCTTCAAAAAGTCTTAATAAAGATAAGAGGAGTTGTGTATTTGTTCATGTTCCCATCCTAACACCCGATAATCTGCCTGTAATTGTGGAAAATTTTAGATTAATTTTACAAAAGCTGGCACTTTTTACAATTAACAATTATCAATTAACAATAACCAATCCCCAGTCCCCTTAAATGTATGTTCTTGCCTAAAAAAAGACTTTATTCTCTCCTGCCATTATTAATGATCTTCCCTCTTGCTCAAACAACGCCAATGCTGACACCTGCACCAGTACAACAAGAGGTAGTGCAACCAGGCGAAGTACGTGCATTGCCAGGAAAATTAGATAAAGTACTCGTATTTAATAGCAATAGTCCAGAAGTAGTTCAAAAAGAAGGCGTTTTACTATCTACTTTTCCTGCTGTTGGTAAAAGTGTACCAACTGCTCATCTAAATTTCCCAGTAACGGGAAGATTTGATATATTTGCCCATCACATTGCTAAGGCTATATCCCCAGATGATTTGAGAACTTTGTATCTGGGAGTAATCTTGCATAATCCTAACTCGAAGCCCGTGACGGTGGATGTATTACAGGCAGCAAGTTATCTCAGTCAACCAGATGCGCCATTTATAGAGTTACCTTCTTTTGTAGAAAATCCTTTGGGAACAGTATATTCTGGACCTGGTAGCAGGGTAATGGATGATGTTTTACGGGGAAAAAGGCAAGCTGATTTTCCAGATAAGTTAGTTATTCCGCCTGGTACAAGTCAGCTATTGATGAATCATCCAATACCTGTAAAGACGCTAACACCGCCGTTAAATGGTCGTTCTGCATTAATCAGGTTGCGTAGCGATCGCTCAGTGTATATTGCTAGTTTAGGAATGTATGCACGTCAAAATCCTGACGGCACTGAAAGACCGCCAACCTTGCAGGAATGGCAGGCATTATTAGATAATGGTGAATTAGCTTCCCCACGCGATCGCGCTCCTACGCCTCCACAACAAACGACTGGTTCAATGATTTATGGGCGGGTTGCAGGTGTAGCTTTGGGTTCTCAGTGGCAAGCACAACTAACTGATGAGCCTAAAAGTAAGGTTCTCACAATTCCCCAACCTGGTCAAGCTTTTTCATACGCTCTCAGTACTCTCCCGCGTGGAAGTTTGGGAACTCATCAAATTCAAAGCGCCCAGATGTTAGCACGTTACCCTGATACTGCTTACCTTGCTCATGGTAATTATGGTATTCAGTACAGCTTAAGTTTACCTTTAGCTAACAATACCAGTAAGCCTCAAACAGTAACTTTAGCTATCTCTACACCTTTGAAGCAAGACAAATTAAAAGAAGGACTGGTTTTCTTACAACCTCCTGCACCTCAAACTTTCTTTCGCGGTTCTGTGCAGGTAAGCTATCTTGATGATCAAGGCAAACTTTCTAAGCGTTATGTACATTTAGTACAAAAACGGGGTCAGCAGGGTGAACCATTAGTTAAGTTAAATATACCAGCAGGCGATCGCACCCTTGTAAAAGTTGACTTTCTTTATCCTCCCGATGCTAGTCCACCACAAGTATTAACTGTTAAAACTATTGAGTAAGTGATGAGGATCTTAATTTTAATTGGCGCTCATCTTTGTACTGCTCCTCGTCCCTTCAAAGAAGCTGAAACATTAGCTGATGCTGGACATGATGTGACAATAGGGGGTTTTTGGTTTGATCCAAAATTGGTAGAGCGCGATCGCATCCTCATAAATAATAAAAAATGGCGCTTTCAACCTATAATTGATTTTCAACCAACTACCTTTTTAGGGCGCTGGAAAAATTCCCTAATTCGACTAAAAGCACGTATTGCACGAGAACGTTGGCAAAGATGGCGCACTTTTTCACCAGAATTACTAGGTTATGGTGCAAAAGCAATGTTAACTTTTGCTATTAAAACTCGCGCTGATTTAACAATTGTGCATTCTGAAGCTGGTTTGTGGGTAGGTAATCAATTATTAGATCAAGGTTTTCGTGTAGGTGTAGATTTTGAAGATTGGTTTTCTGAAGATTTATTACCAGCAGACCGCGTTACTAGACCAATTACTCAAATCACAGCTTTAGAAAGTCGCCTAGCGCGTGAATGTAAATATTGTATTACGACTTCTCACGCTTTAGCGGAAGCATTATCCAAAGATTATCAAGCACCCAAACCGAGTGTTATTTATAACGTTTTCCCTTGGGAGGAACGTCAGCAAATTGATAGTCAAAAGTTAGATAGACGCAATCATATACCATCATTGCATTGGTTTTCTCAAACAATAGGAGCAGGAAGAGGACTAGAAACACTTTTTCAAGCTTTACCTTACCTGAATATTCCAGTAGAAATTCATTTGCGGGGGAATTATCCTGAGATTTATCGCCAATGGTTAGAAGGATTGGTTAATGATGAATGGCGCGATCGCATTTTTATTCATCCTACTGTCCCCAATGCTGAATTACTTTCTCGCATTGCTGAACACGATATTGGGTTAGCTTTGGAAAGTAGCGATATTAAGAGCCGAGACCTCACCGTTACTAATAAATTATTTCAATATCTCCAAGCAGGTTTAGCAGTAATTGCTACTGATACTGCTGGTCAAAAAGAGATTTTTGATCAATTTCCTGATATTGGTGAATTAATTCCTAGTAATAATCCACAAGCACTTGCTCAAGCAATTGATAACTTACTAAGTAATCCTAATAAATTAACTGCTGCTAAGTCTGCCGCACTGCAAGCAACGGCTTCTCGGTTTTGTTGGGAGAAGCAAGCACAAACTTTAGTAGAAGCAGTAAATTTTGCTATTGATCGGTCTTTTACAGGCTGAAGCCTGAAGCTATAAAAACAAAGGCTGCCTACGCAGCCTAAAACCAGCCCGCGCAGGCGGGCTTTGTTAGTATAGCTGCACCCTTGAGGGTGTCAGCGTCAAGGAAAATGAAACAGCCTTGTTGTTGAAAGGGTGGGGTTTGGCGTTATGTTTACCACCTTTAATAGCAAACATTTGGTCAATTTAGATTAGCTATCAGCCAGTTATAAAACTGGCTGCAAATAGGCTTTGTTTCCGAAATAACTAATCGCAACTTGGTAGAACTCTTTAACGTTGTAGAGAGCTAATTACTGTTATGGCTAACCAAGATTTTCAACCATCTCAAATCGGAAGACCTGATCAACGTCATGGCGCTGGCACTAGATGTAAGCCTAACAAGCCAAGCTCATCATACGGGCAAACTAAACCTCTGAAATAAAACTAAGATTCCGAATCTGTCAAATTTTCTCCTGGAAATTGGGGATAAGTTCAAACAAAAACGCGATGTTGCAAAGAAGGCATTTGGCGACGCACTTGTTCTAAACGGGTTGGATTAATTTCTGCGATCGCAATTCCTGGTTGATCGCCAGCATCAGCTAAAATTGCTCCCCAAGGATCGATAATCATTGCATGACCGTGAGTTTGGCGCGTCGCATAGTGTCTACCTGTTTGTGCAGGTGCAATTACATAACAAGTATTTTCAATAGCCCTAGCTTGTAGTAAAATCTGCCAGTGATCTTTACCTGTATAAGCCGTAAATGCCGCAGGTACAAACATAATGTCAGCGCCTTGATGTGCTAAATGCCGATAAAGTTCAGGGAAGCGGACATCATAACAAACAGATAACCCTACTGTACCTAGCGTTTGGGAGTGATAAACTGGCGGTAGTTTCAAACCAGCCATGACTGTATTAGATTCTCGATAGGTGTTACCGTCGGGTACGTTGACATCAAACAAGTGTACTTTTTCGTAACGTGCAAGTTCTTTGCCATTGCGATCGATCAGTAAAGCAGTGTTATAAACTTTGCCGTCGCCGACGGGTACTGGAAAACCGCCACCCAAGATAGTAACTTGATAGCGTTGAGCCATTGTTTTGAGGAATTTTTCACTTGCTTGCGCGATCGCTTCAGCTTGGGCAATTTTATCTTCCTCTAGTCCTAAAAACGGAAAGTTTTCTGGCAGACCTACCAACTCCGCACCCTGACGCACGGCAAGGTCAATTAATTCTTCTGCCTGAACCAAATTTTTTTCTAGGTCAGGCTGACTGGTCATTTGAATAGCGGCAGCAAGATAGGATTTCATAATTTGTGCTGTGTGCGGAACCCTTGATTACAATATACCTTTGCGTGAAAAGTATCGTTGATCCTTTCAAATGCTTACTCTAGTTGAGTAGGCAGTATTCATACTTACTAAAGAGTGTGCTTAAGCCCAGCCAATAGTTGAGTTTAAAATTATATATTTTTCTTATTATTTAATGCAATTACTAGCATCATCTTTTACCAAGAAAAATTACTAATAAACCCCAGTGACCAAGATACGGATACTGGAGCGCGAATTGAATTTTTGACCTCTCCGCAAACCCCAGGGCTGTTTCATTTTTTGTAGGGGCAATCCCCCTGTGGTTGCCCCGTTACTGGTGCGGGGTAGGCACGGGGGCGCTACCCCTACAAAATCAAGGGTTTCTGATTCGCAGTATCAGATACGCGCATCATGTTTTGCATAAGTCCTAACCAATTTACCTGCATAAAGGCAATGGTATTGACAATTATTCTTAATAAGTGCTTTATTGTAGTACGAAGGCAAAGCTACTGCAAACAGGGAAAAATAAATTTTAGAAACCAATTAAAAATTTACCTCCCTCTCAAGAAAGATTTGCTTTTAATTTAGTTATACTATGCAGAACTGCAATTCGATGACGCGATGACTCACTCTAGCCTGTGGCAAAGACTACGCCAAACAAAAACGGCATTGCCTCACCGCAATACGTTGAGGGTGTGCTGATTCAGCCTAAAGGTTAATACTGGTCGCTTCTACGAAGGCGGAAATGTTTGGTCAGTAGTAAATAAAAGGATTGCCGAGAATGACAGGATTAGATTTAGAGCAAGAAATCGGTAAAATGGCAAGAGCGATGATGGCGCGTAATACCACTATTGGGGACGCACTCATTGCTTATTTAAGAACTCAATTAACTGAAGAAGAGGTTGCAGGTCTAATACTTGTCAGCTTGGAGCGTTTGCTGTGGTTGGATGGAGATTTATTTTTATGGACGCTGCAAAACTTTCTTCCTCAATCTATTTTAAACCAAATGCGTAAAATTACTACTGTTACACTATGTAAACAGTTGATTGGCAAGAAATTCTTGTTAGGAGAAGATTTTAGCGTTAATGCTAATGGTCAACTGTTGCTGAATACTAAAGCAAAAAAAGCTATCTTCCCTAATCTCAAGTCAGGTGAGCTATCTCCCGTAACGTCTGTATTTTAAACTGTCACTAGCCATTTAAGTAGGTTGGGTTGAGCGATCGCAAAACCCACATAAGAGATTAATTTTTTTGCCCTTAACCCAACCTAAAATATTTGAATGCAGCATGATATGAATGTTGTGCTTATATCTGCTATGCCCAAATTTAAACCGGATAAGGGCGTTGACAAGCGTTGGAATATTGGTTTTTTCTTGGGTATTTTATTAGGCGGACAAGTATTAATACGCTTGCTCAAAGGTAAAATGCCCAAAAAACGCGACCTTTTAGAGCAAATGGCAACAGTTGGGGTAGATTCGTTAAATTCGGTTTTATTAATTGCCTTTTTTGCAGGGATGATTTTTACGATTCAGACGGCGCGAGAATTAATCAGATTTAAAGCTATTTCTGCTTTAGGTGGAGCATTTGCATTAGCTTTTTGTCGTGAACTAGCACCAGTTTTAACAGCGAGTATTATTGCTGGACAAGTGGGTTCTGCTTATGCTGCCGAAATTGGGGAAATGCAGGTGACAGATCAAATTGATGCTTTGTATCTGTTAAAAACCAATCCCATTGACTATCTGGTGATGCCTCGTGTTGTTGCCTGCTGCCTCATGTTACCAATGTTAACTATTATTGCTTTAGTTGCAGGTATCGGCGGTGGTGTGTGTGTCGCTGTCTATTTTTACAATATGCCTCCAGGCATATTTTTAAATTCAGTACGAAATTTTTTAGAGTTACGGGATTTACTTAGTATTGCGGTGAAAAGTTTGGTATTTGGGGCAATGGTAGCCTTAAATGGCTGTGGGTGGGGGTTGACAACCATAGGCGGAGCGAAAGGGGTTAGTCGCGCCACAACAGCAACGGTTGTGACTAGCTGGGTATCTATTTTTGTCGTTGATTTTTTCCTGAGTTTGGCGATATTTCAGAAAGTAGGGTAATCAGTAGACTTCTTTATAAATTTAAGGTGCGTTATATAAAATTCTTGTAGAGACGCGAAATTTCGCGTCTCTACTAATCACCAATCGCCGATGACTAATTGCGAGATTAGATTAATTTAACGGCTCTTAAACCGAAATACAACCCAACAGCAGTAACAAATGCAGTACCCAAAATCAAAAAGTAAGCAATAACTCCAGACATTGACGTTTCTCCAGTACAACTATCCTGCAAACAATTAAAACATTACGTGGGGTAGAATACACCCCACTGGCGCTTGTTAATGGGGATAATGTTTATGCAATCTGTTATTCGTGTGGAGTTACCGGAGCAATCTTATGATATTGCGATCGCATCTGGTAGTTTAGATCAGCTAGGTGAACAATGTAGCGGTTTGAGTCTGGGTAAGAAAGTTTTGGTTGTTTCTAACCCAGTTGTTTTCAAGCATTATGGGGAAAGAGCGATCGCATCTCTCAAATCAGCAGGGTTTGATGTGTATACTTGTATTCTGCCTGCGGGTGAACGCTACAAAACCCTAAATTCTATCCAAAAAATCTATGATGTCGCCCTAGAACATCGTTTAGAGCGTTCCTCTACAATGGTAGCTTTGGGTGGTGGCGTAATTGGCGATATGACGGGGTTTGCTGCTGCTACTTGGTTGCGGGGAATTAATTTTGTGCAAGTTCCCACAACCTTATTAGCAATGGTAGATGCTTCTGTTGGGGGGAAAACAGGAGTAAATCATCCTCAAGGAAAAAATTTAATCGGCGCATTCTATCAACCCAGATTAGTTTTAATTGACCCCGAAATTTTAAAAACCTTACCTGTGCGCGAATTTCGTGCAGGGATGGCGGAGGTAATTAAATATGGGGTTATTTGGGATGCGGGATTATTCTCTCAGATGGAAGAAAGTAAGCGTTTGGATCAAATGCGCTATCTAAATGAGGGATTATTGACAGAAATTTTGAATAAATCTTGTCAAGCTAAAGCTGATGTGGTGAGTAAGGATGAAAAAGAAGCTGGATTACGTGCCATCCTAAATTATGGTCACACGATAGGTCATGCTGTAGAAAGTTTGACTGGTTATCGCGTAGTTAATCATGGTGAAGCGGTGGCTATTGGGATGGTAGCAGCAGGTGAGATTGCTGTGCATCTTCAGTTATGGGATAAAGAATCAACTCAACGTCAGGATGCTTTGATTAAGAAAGCTGGTTTACCGACGCGCTTACCAGCAGGGTTAGATATTGATGCGATCGCAGATGTCTTGCAAACTGATAAGAAGGTGAAAGCTGGTAAGGTGCGATTTATTTTACCTACTCAGATTGGAGTAGTAACTATTACTGATGAAGTACCAGCAGAGGTGATTCGTCAAGTATTACGGGAGATGCAAACAGCTTAAGGCAGTTGTTAGATATATAACTGACTGAATCAGCGATTAAATTGCTTGAAACTGAGATGCTGCTTCGGTTTCAGGCAATGTAACGATTTGTTACACTGGCTGCGATTTTGTCGCAAGAAGTATTAAAGAGCAGGACGGAGAAAGCAGCAGTATGAATTTAATTTTATGGGAATTTTGGCTTGACTCCTTAGAGAAATTCCGCTATATTGTCTGTAGTAAGCAATTTTAATTTAATTTCTTCGCGAATTAAGTACAGGGTAGCTTTTTAGACCAGTCTTCTCAGTACTCCCGCGCGATCGTACCTTGAAAACTAAATACAGTAAGGGTTTCCCAAGCATAGGGTTAGATACCATCTTTTCCCCGCAAGGGGACGGAAACGAGAGCGCATAGCCATTTGATTGACTTCAGCACTAGCGTTAGATACCATCTTTTCCCCGCAAGGGGACGGAAACGTACCGCCTAAGCCGAAAGGACCTTCATACAACCATAGGTTAGATACCATCTTTTCCCCGCAAGGGGACGGAAACTTTAAATGATTGGCAAAGAAAGTCCAAGCACTACTATTAGTCAGATACTACCTTTTCCCCGCAAGGGGACGGAAACTTAACACCATGTATGAAGAGAAGATAATCTCTACTCATGTTAGATACGACCTTTTCCCCGCAAGGGGACGGAAACTTACATCCCTCTTGTACATGATAATCAGTGCTACACATAACCCAGTCAGATACTACCTTTTCCCCGCAAGGGGACGGAAACCTGGCAACGGATGAGTTATCTGTGAGAGTTTTTAGTTAACTACAGATAAAACGGATGGGTTATCTGTGAGAGTTTTTAGTTAACTACAGATAGGGTGATTAACCATAATAGGCGTAGGGGCGGGTTGACAGATAACATTTGCGACACACAGATATCTTGGTTTAACCCGCCCAGTATAGATAATTAAGTACGTTGTCAACCTGGTAAGGTGAACATTTGCGACACACAGATATCTTGGTTTAACCCAATGGTTAGTAGGGCGGGTTTAAAAAAGTTATCTGTTTAACCCAAAGCTTATCTGTCAACCCGCCCCTACGCACATCTTAATTTAATTGTCAACCGTCAACCGTCAATTAATTTATTCCTCAACCCGATAACCAAAATCAGCCAAATGTAAACGCGACTGTCTCCACTTGGGTTGCACCTTCACAAATAATTCTAAATAAACTTTTCCTGCAATTAACTTTTGCATTTGTTCCCGCGCTGCACTTCCAATAGCCTTCAGCATCGCCCCACCTTTACCAATCAAAATCCCTTTCTGGGAATCCCTTTCTACATATATAGTGGCGAGTACACGGGTAATTTTGACATCTTCTTCTACAACGTCGATAGTCACAGCTACGGAGTGGGGAACTTCTTCACGGGTTAGCAGCAAAATTTGCTCCCGAATTAATTCTCCCATGATGAAGCGTTCCGGTTGATCTGTAACTAAATCTGGGGGATAATAATAAGGACCTGGTTCTAAACGATCGCTTAATACCTGTTCCAGGGTTTCTATCCCTTCTCCAGTTAAGGCAGAAAATTTGACTATCTGCCAATTGTGCGCTTTTGCTAATTCAGTATAAGTTTGATCAATATATTCCCGTTGTTGATTTTTAGCGGGTTCTTGGTCAATTTTATTTAAACCTAAAATTACAGGTGTTTTAGTATTATTCAATAAATCGGCAATAAAGCGATCGCCTCCTCCAGCATCTACCGCCCCATCTACCACAAACACCAACACATCCACCGAGTCTATCGCAATTCTGGCATTTCGCACCAACACCTCACCCAGCTTATGCTGTGGTTTGTGGATTCCAGGCGTATCGACAAAAATAAATTGCGCTTGTGGTGTGGTTAAAATACCTCGTAGACGGTTGCGCGTCGTCTGTGCAATTGGGGAAGTAATCGCAATTTTTTGTCCTACCATTTGATTCATCAGCGTAGACTTACCAACATTTGGTCGTCCGATAATCCCCACAAACCCAGATTTATACCCTTCTGGTGCTACCGGAATCCTAAAATCTGATACGTCTAAGTTATCTATTGCTGAAATCTCCTGGTCATGTTCTATCATTTCTGTAGAATTTTTTACTTAATTTAATATTTACTTTCTGTCCAACCTTAAGTATATTAGACATTTTCAAAAATGTAGAGACGCGAAATTTCGCGTCTCTACGCTGATAACTAACTCCACATTAAAAAACATAAAATGCCAATCTCCCCCTCCCCTTTATAAGGGGAGGGGGTTGGGGGGTGGGGTAATCTTAGGTTGACATAGCTGAATGCTGACTGCTATCAGCTAATTAATTCTCTCTAAACTATAATCAGTAATAAAACCATCTGGTGCTATTGATTTGTAATGAGTAGCAATAAATTTTGCTTTCTGAGTCCATGCGTCCTTCCATAACCCAACATTAGCAACTTTTAAACTCATCGGATGAGGTGGTTCTTCAACAAATGACTGACCGCCACGATTATGAGAATTAACCAACCCTACTATCCAAGGTAGAAAATCTAAAAGTTCTTCGGGTAGTAAAGTTAACTCAAAATCCCAATCTTGATTTAAGCCTTTACATATTTCTCCCTGCTTTGCTCTAGTAAATCTCCCAGCACTTTTATTAATAGCTATTCGCAGAATAAAAGGACGTTCAGGGATAAATTTATCAGGCGCTAGATAGGGATAAATATTTAAATAATTTAGTCGTTGTTGATCATCTACCCAAGAGGCGATCGCAGAATTACTGATATAAGATTTACCACTAATTCTCACGGGTACACCTATCGCCGTAGCGAACTGAGAGTAAAAATCTTGTCTAAGTTGAGAAACAATGCGAATCGCGTCTGGAGTCATAATCAATTATCAATTATCAATTATCAATTATCAATTACTCCACCACTGAGTTGAGGGGTTTAAATAACAGATGATTTTTTTGTTTCCATAACTCAAGTTAGGAGCTTGTTTGAAGAAAGCTATTAATTTGTGATTAACTAATAACGGGAATTTCTACGCTGTTTGTGTTTAGAAATTGCTTTACGCTTACTTTTTTCAATTGGTGTTTCAAAAAAACGATTTTTTTTCATGTCAGGAAAAATTCCGGCATGGGATACTTTACGTTTAAATCTACGCAAAGCGGATTCAATTCCTTCCTGATCGCCTATAACTATTTGCGCCATCTTAATATTATCCTCAATTTTATTTTGGTATTGCCGTAATTGTGAGAAATTTATTTAGTTAAAAACAAAAAAGGGCAGACTCTTGATCTGCCCTTCAGATTTAAGAGTTGTTCAAGGTTTAATAGACATCTCCAGCAATTAAAGGTGCTAACCCTTGAACCATTGTAGAGACGTTGTATACAACGTCTCTACATTCATTTTTGGGAGTTTAATAGCGACTGGAAGATCTTCTATTATTGTCCCAACCGCCACCACCACCACCAGAAGGTCTTCTTTCTTCGCGAGGTTTAGCTTTATTAACTTTCAAATCACGTCCCATCCACTCAGCACCATCAAGGGCATCAATAGCAGCCGTTTCTTCAGCATCACTGGACATTTCCACAAAACCGAAGCCGCGCATCCGACCAGTTTCGCGGTCAGTAGGTAGCTGTACACTTTTTACAGTGCCGTATTCGGCAAATGCTTGGGATAAATCGTCTTGGGTAACATCAAAGGACAAATTGCCTACATATACAGACATGGTGAAATCTCCTGAATCGCAAAGGTGTAGAGATGTCTATTCGGAGAAACACCAGTCAAACTTAATAACATACTGCACAGCCGAATTTATTCTCAGTGATAACTTTAGCACAGAAATAGGTGATTAGTGCGATCGCCTTAACTGATACTTACAACCCCTAGTTGGCTGACTTTAGTATTTTTACTTACTGACTACAAGACGGGACAAACAAATAGTGTTAAAATTGTAAACGTAAGTGGCTATATTTAGCAACCATAATAAGGCTAAAAAGCCTTTTTCTAAATTTTTCAGCCTATAGCTGCTGAATGATATTTTAAACGGAGTTTTTTTAGTATATGACCATTTCCCAAGAGCGGATTGTCCCCACAGATCTGCGTAACGAAATGTCTCGCTCTTATCTGGAATACGCCATGAGCGTGATTGTAGGTCGGGCGCTGCCAGATGCTAGGGATGGTCTAAAACCTGTCCATCGTCGTATCCTGTATGCGATGCACGAATTGGGGCTGAGTCCAGACCGTCCGTTTAGGAAGTGCGCTCGTGTGGTGGGGGAAGTACTGGGTAAATACCACCCCCACGGGGATACGGCAGTATACGATGCCCTAGTACGGATGGCGCAGGATTTTTCCATGCGATCGCCTCTAATCAATGGACATGGTAATTTTGGCTCAGTAGATAACGATCCAGCAGCAGCAATGCGATACACAGAATGTCGCTTGCAAGCTTTGACAGCCGATGCGATGCTGCGGGATATTGAAGCAGAAACCGTTGATTTCGGCGATAACTTTGATGGTTCCCAGCAAGAACCGCTAGTATTACCTGCAAGAATTCCTCAGTTATTACTCAATGGCTCATCAGGTATTGCTGTGGGGATGGCGACTAATATTCCCCCGCACAACTTGGGAGAATTGATCGATGCCTTAGTTGCGCTGATCCACAATCCAGAGATTACTGATGTAGAACTAATGCAGTATGTCCCTGGACCAGATTTTCCCACTGGGGCGCAAATTTTGGGAACTGCTGCAATTAAGGAAGCATACACTACAGGGCGTGGTTCAATCACGATGCGGGGTGTTGCGACAATTGACACGGTAGAAAATCGTGGTCGCCCTGACAGAGAAGCGATTATTATTACAGAGTTACCATATCAAACCAATAAAGCCGGGTTGATCGAGAAGATCGCCGAAATGGTGAACGAGAAGCGGTTAGAGGGGATAGCTGATATTCGGGATGAAAGCGATCGCGATGGGATGAGAATCGTGATTGAACTTAAGCGCGATTGTTATCCCCGTGTGGTTTTAAATAACCTTTACAAACAAACACCCTTACAAGCTAACTTTGGGTGTAATATGTTGGCGATCGTCAACGGCGAACCCCAGCTTCTTACCCTTAAAAGATTCCTCGAAGTTTTCCTAGATTTCCGCATAGAAGCAATTACTAGACGGACGCAATATGAACTGCGGAAAGCGGAAGACCGCGATCATTTGCTGCAAGGCTTATTAATTGCGCTGTTAAACTTAGATGTATTAATTGAGTTGATCCGCAGGGCAGCAGATACGGCGACAGCGCGTCAAGAAATGATGGAAACATATACGCTTTCCGAACAACAAGCAGATGCTATTTTGCAGATGCAACTGCGACGCTTGACAGCATTAGAAGCTGAAAAGATTCGGATGGAACATGACGAATTACAAGCGCAAATTGCCGACTTAAAGGACATCTTAGCTAGAAGAAGTCGCATCCTTGAGATTATTGAAGCAGAAGTTAAGGACATTAGAGCCGCTCACGCCACCCCACGTCGGACAGTAATTGAACACGGGCTGGGTGGGCTTGATGATACCGACTTAATTGCCAATGAAAAAGCTTTAATTCTACTAACAGAACAAGGCTATATTAAGCGGATGCCAGTTAATACCTTTGAAGCGCAAAGTCGTGCGACTAGGGGGAAAGCTGGAGCTAAGATGAAAGAAGATGATGGGGTCGAGCATTTCCTCACCTGTTGCGATCACGATAGTATTTTATTCTTTAGCGATCGCGGTGTAGTTTACTGCCTGAGAGCATACCAAATTCCTGGCGCTTCTCGTACCAGTCGGGGTGTACCGATTGTACAACTGTTACCAATTCCCCGAAATGAGAAAATTACCTCAATTGTGCCAGTAGCAGAATTTACCAGCGAAGAATATCTGGTAATGCTGACTCAAGGCGGTTTCATCAAGAAAACAGCACTATCTGCTTTTAGTAATATTCGGGCAAATGGGTTAATTGCTATTTCCCTAGAAGAAGGCGATCAACTCAGATGGGTAAGACTCGCTAGGGCAGAAGAAAGCATTATCATTGCTTCACGCCAAGGCATGGCAATTCATTTTAGAACTAGCCATGAGCAATTGCGTCCTCTCGGTCGTGCAACACGAGGCGTAAAGGCGATGAATTTGCGTAAAGGCGATGAACTGATCAGTATGGATATTATTCCTAGTGCTGTTTTGGCGAGTCCTGAGTTTGAAGAAGTAAGTTTTGAAGCAGAAGAAACTGAAGATTTATCTGTAATAGATATTGCAGAAGAAACTGAAAATTTATCTGTAATAGATATTGCAGAAGAAACTGAAGACTTAGAAGTTCAAGAAGACTTAGAAGTTCAAGAAGATTTAGAACTTCAAGAAGACTCAGCAGTAAAACCTACTGGTCTTTGGGTGCTAGTAGTTACTATGGGAGGCTACGGTAAGCGAGTACCTGTGTCTCAATTCCGTTTACAAAATCGCGCAGGCAAAGGTTTAATTGCTACTAAGTTTAAGACTCGCAAAGGTAAAGACCAACTAATTTCACTGCGGATAGTAAATGCAGAAGATGAATTAATGATGATTACTAGCCGAGGAATTATCATTCGTCAAAGTGTGAATGCTATTCCGTCGCAGTCGCGTGACGCAACGGGTGTACGGGTGCAACGGTTAGATGAAGATGATGCGATCGCGGCTGTCGCTTTAGTTCCTCCTTCTAATGGTGAGGAGGAAGAAGCAGAATAACAACTGCAATTGGGACACTGTGACTTTTTGTTATCCAGTGTCCCTAATTTTTTCAAATGTTTGCAGTTTGTCAATAGCGCCCTAAATTTTTGATGGGAGCGGTGATTTAATTTTTGATCGCAGATGTGAGCAGATGGACGCAGATTACGCAGATGATATATTAAAATTTAATAGTATTTCAAGAGATAATTTTGTGGCTGTTGCAGTGGCGGAAAAAATTTCTGCGTTGACAACTGAAAGTTATTTACAAGAACGGACAAAGCGAGGTAGTCGAGACAAATATCTGGCTGTTTTGGCAAAAGTGCCAGATATTGAGCCAGAACCAGATGACAGGTTGCCCTCCGTATAATTTTGTTGTTAGACACTAGGCTTATTGCAAAAATATATTTTTTTACAATTAGAATTTCCTAGTCATAAATTGTTATACTTGTTAATTTAAATAACTGCAAACTCAGTAAAAGATCTTTCTTCAGGCGGATAAAAAGCTAAAACAATATCCTCTTTAGGAACCCCTACAGTGACTAATTCTGTGGCAATTCCTTCTTCAGTCCAATCTTCTTCTATCCAAATTTTATCCTGTTTAATTCTGATATGAACCTGAGTATTTTTAGTCCGTTTTTTTCCTTCCCAGCCAATTAAACACCAGAGATAATGATCGTTATTTTCATCAAAGACTAGGCAAGTTTCGTCTGTTAAATTAGATGAAGCAGAAACCCAATTATGATATTCAGTCAGAATTTTTTTGATTAAATAGCGATAGTTTTTTATTCTATCCATTGTAAAATCTCCTCGTTTTCCATATCAACAATAATTAATTTGAGTTGATTGAGCCTAATAATTAGTGAAATTGACTCTCGTTTGAAAAAGTTTTCGTAGGTACTTTCTTTTATGGCTAGATAAATTTGATAATCTGGGTTAGATAGTAGAATAAAGTTACGGTATAAGGTATATTGACCTAAAGCCATTTCAAAGTCTCTCATCGGCGAGGGGCTGAGAAAGCTTTTGATTTCTACAATAATGGTGCGTCCATTTTGTTCTGCTAAAATGGGTTTCTCTGCTGCTAAGTCAGCAAATAATTCAGCATCTTTATATTTAATTTTATAAGGATCAGCAGTGATTATCCAACCGTCCTTAATTAAGGCGTTTTTAACTGCATTATGGTAAATGTCTTTGGCTGGCATAGGTCTATTTACTAAAATAGTATAGATATAGAGTGAGCCATGTAGTATTCAAATATTAACCTTGTAACTATATAGGATTGCAACTGAGTATAAATTAATGATACTACGCTTAGGAATTGCCCTAGTTAGCGGCATTTTGATGGGGCTAACACCCGCACCACTCAACGCTTGGTTAAGTGCGTGGTTTGCATTAGCGCCTTTGTGGGTTATCGTAGTCAAAAATCAGAAATTAGCACCAACCAATCGCTTATTATTTATCCTCCAGCCTTTACTCTGGGGTATTGGCTATCACGGTTTAGCTATATCTTGGATAACTGGAATTCATCCGATGACGTGGATGGGGGTTCCTTGGCTCTTCAGTTTAGCGATCGCATTTTTCTGTTGGCTATTTCTTACCCTCTGGGGAGCAAGTTTAGTTACTATCTGGGCAATATGTTTATCATGGCTTAATCTCAAGTTTAAAATCTCACCTTGGGCGCGTGTATTGATTGGAACCGCTATATGGTGTAGCTTAGAAGCATTATGGAGTAATGGCGCATTATGGTGGACTTCCCTTTCTTACACTCAAAGTCCTCATAACTTATTAATTTTACATTTAGGTCAAATTTCCGGTTACTCAACAGTTACAGCCGCCATTGTCGCAGTTAATGGCTTAATAGCAGAAGCATGGCTTAACCGTAAAGATACTAAAAAGCAACAATTTACTGCCTCTATTTCTTGGCGTTATTTTACCACAGCAATTATCCTGCTAATCGGATTACACCTTGTCGGATTTCAACTTTACAACAGCCCTTTAACTCAATCAACAACAACCGCTTTAAAAGTAGGAATTATTCAAGGTAATATCCCCAACGAAATAAAACTTTATCCTGGCGGTTGGCAACGTGCTATTGAAGGTTACACCAACGGTTATAAAACTTTAGCAGATCAAAAAGTTGATGCAGTTCTTACACCTGAAACAGCATTACCATTTACTTTATCTGAACTCAAACGTGGATCTTTTTACTCAGCAATTTTAGAAAAAGGTGTAGTGGCTTGGCTAGGAGGTTTTGGAGAACACGGACGTAGTATTAGCAATAGTTTATTTACAGTTACCGGAACAGGTAATATTTTCAGTGAATACGACAAAACAAAATTAGTACCTTTAGGTGAATATATCCCTTTTGAGGAATTTTTAGGACGCTTTATTGATCGCCTTTCTCCTTTAGATGCCCATTTAGTAGCTGGTTCACCGTCTCAAATATTTGATACACCTTTTGGACGCGCAATTGTTGGTATTTGCTACGAGTCAGCCTTTTCAGAACATTTTCGCCGTCA
>JBARVL010000049.1:0-43097 GCA_049646245.1 Crinalium sp.
TTGCAAAGCGTTGTCTATCTGCTTTGCTGCCATTTCCCCAATGCCATTAATTTCGAGTAAACTATCTAAGCTGTAGCCTTGTAGGTCATTTACAGTATAAATTCCAGCTTTATTTAATAACTCCAGGCAACGCTGGGAAATGTTGATAGTGACGAGTTCTACTTGAGAATTGTCTGCATTAGGCGGATTTTCTTCCGTAACACTGACAGGATGCCCAGTTATTTGAGCAACTATATCAGTAACTTGCCGGACTTTAAGCCAATCGCCGCTATCAATGGCTTCTTTAGCTACTTCTTGGAGGAGTTTGATCATTCTTTCTCTCCCCACAACTTTAATTAGTTGCTCAAATTCGCTCATCGCATTTATAGGGGTATTAAAATATAATGTTTGTTGACTTACTAGATAAATTATAAATTTATTAGAGGTGCGATCGCATAATCTTAACGAGTCAAGGTGGCGATCGCTAAATCATAAAAATCTTTATATATTCCCAAGTTGTTATGAATGAGCATCAAGTCAATATATCTGAAGAAGTATATATTTTCCCTACTTCCTTCGCGCAACAAAGATTATGGTTTATTGACCAGTTAGTACCTGGAAATTATTTTTATAATGTGGCGACAGCACTAAAGCTAAAAGGTTCACTAAATTTATTAGCACTTGAGCAAACATTAAACAAAATTGTAAGCCGCCATGAGAGTTTACGCACCACATTTAAGATAGTTGATGAGCAACCAGTACAAGTAATTTACCCTAGCTTAAATATACCTCTCACGGTAGTAGACTTGCAGAATTTTTCTTTTGAGCAAAGAGAAGTAGAAGCACAAAAGATAATTGTTGCAGAGTCAGAGCGTCCTTTTAATTTATCATCAGAGGCGTTGGTGCGATCGCTTCTTATTCGCCTACAAGAAAATGAGCATATCTTAGTACTGAATTTACATCATATTGTCTGTGATGATTGGTCAATTGGTGTACTTAGTAAGGAATTAAGTTTAATATATACAGCTTTATGTAGAGACATTAAATGCGATATTTCTACAATTTTGCCAGAATTACCTCTCCAATATGCTGACTTTGCAGAATGGCAACGGCAATGGTTACAGGGTGAAGTATTGCAAAATCAATTGAGTTATTGGAGACGACAGTTAGAAGGAATATCAACTTTAAATTTACCTAGTAATAAATTGCCACAAAGAGGACAAAGTTATCGAGGGGCAACTGAATTTATAGAATTACCCAAAATTTTAACTGCAAAATTAGAAGTACTATCCCAGCAAGAAGGTGTAACTTTGTTTATGACTTTGCTGGCAGCATTTCAGGTATTGCTTTATCGTTATTCCCATCAAGAAGATATTGCAGTTGGAGTACCTATTGCTAACCGCAATCGTAGCGAAATCGAAGGGTTAATTGGTTTTTTTGTCAATAGTTTAGTGTTACGAACTGATTTATCTGGTAATCCAAGTTTTCAGGAAGTTTTAGCTAGAGTACGCGAAGTAACTTTAGGTGCTTATGCTCATCAAGACTTACCTTTTGAAAAGTTGGTAGAAGAATTGCAGCCAGAGAGGAATATTAGCCGTCATCCGCTATTTCAAGTTATGTTTAGTTTTCAAAATTCGCCGATGACAGCCTTGTATTTACCAGATTTGGAGACAAGTTTTATCAATATTGATATTAAAACAACCCGCTTTGATTTAGAGTTTAATTTGTGGGAAGGTGGGGATGGTTATAGAAATTTGCTTGGGGGAGATAGATGGCAGTATTCTGAAGGTATTAGAGGCGTAGTTGTTTACAATAAGGATTTATTTGAACAAGCTACTATTGCTCGAATGTCAGAGCATTTTCAAATATTATTAGAAGGGATTGTTGCTAATCCATCAGCAGCAATTAGTAATTTACCTATTTTGAGTCAAGCTGAATTAAATCAGGTTTTGGTGGAGTGGAATAATACTAAGAGAACCCCACCCCCTAGCCCCCTCCCCGTTGACGGGGAGGGGGGACTAGAGAAGAATGTTAATAAGCGAGTAAATTATCAACAAAATTGTTGTATTCCTCAGTTGTTTGAAAAGCAGGTAAGCCAAAGTCCTGATGCGATAGCAGTGTTATTTGATAACCAACAGCTAACCTATAGAGAATTAAATAATCGTAGTAATCAATTAGGGCATTATTTACAAAAATTAGGTGTAGGTGCAGAAGATATTGTTGGGATCTGCATGGAACCTTCTATCGAGATGATAGTGGGAATATTGGGGATTTTGAAAGCGGGGGGAGCATACTTACCTTTAGATCCTAGCTACCCGTGCGATCGCATTGATTTCATGTTACAAGATGCACAAGTCTCAGTGTTACTAAAGCAGTCAGCAGTCAGCATTCAGCAGTCAGCAATAAATAATACTATTGTGCTTGATAGAAATAGTGATAAAAAATTAATTGAATTAGAAAGCAAGGAAAATCTGACTAGCAATACTACGGTAGATAATTTAGCTTACGTTATTTATACTTCTGGCTCTACAGGAACGCCTAAAGGTGTTGCTGTTACTCACAAAGCTGTAACGCGCTTAGTTTGTAATACTAACTATATAAATATAGAACTTTCAGATAAAATTGCCCAAGTTGCTAATATTTCTTTTGATGCTGCCACATTTGAAATTTGGGGAGCGTTACTTAATGGCGCTCAACTGGTGTTAATTAATAGAGATATAATTCTTTCGCCAGAAGAGTTTGCTTTACAGCTTCAGGAAAAAGCAATTAGTATTTTATTTTTAACTACTGCTTTATTTCAACAAATTGCTAGAAACGCTCCTAGAGCTTTTAAATCTCTAAAATATCTCTTATTTGGTGGTGAAGCGGTTGATCCAAGGTGGGTGGGAAAAATTTTAAAATATGGATCGCCACAGCATTTACTTCATGTTTATGGTCCTACAGAAAATACTACGTTTTCTTCTTATTTTATAGTGGGGACTGGTGACTGGGGACTGGTGACTGGGGAAAAAACAATTATTCCTATCGGTCGTCCGATTAGTAATACACAGATATATATATTAGATGAGCATTTACAACCTGTACCTATTGGAGTTGTTGGGGAATTATATATAGGTGGTGATGGGTTGGCGAGAGGTTATCTTAACCGCGCTGAGTTAACTGCTGAAAAGTTTATTTCTAATCCGTTTAGTAAAGATTCTCCTCTCTCCTCTCTCCTCCCTCCTCTCTCCTTACGTTTATATAAAACGGGTGATTTGGGGCGTTATTTACCTGATGGGAATATTGAATTTATTTGTCGGATAGATAATCAAATTAAAATTAGGGGTTTTCGGATTGAATTAGGTGAGATTGAATCTGTGTTATGTCAGCATCCAGAAGTACGGGAAGCGGTGGTTGTTGTTATAGAAGATATACCTGGGGAAAAACGTTTAGTAGCTTATGTTGTTCTGAATGTAGAGATGTTAGATAAAACGTCTCTACATTATGCAAAATCTACCCCCCCTATCCCCCCCTTATTAAGGGGGGGGAAATTAGGAGAGTTGCGCGAATTTATCAAACAAAAATTACCTGGGTATATGATTCCATCAGATTTTGTAATGCTAGAATCGCTACCACTGACACCGAATGGCAAAGTAGATCGTAAGGCACTACCTCAGCCAGATTTCTCTAATTTAAATCTGCATGAAGATTATATAGCACCGCGCACGTCGGTTGAGGAGGTGTTAGTAGAAATTTGGGCTAAGGTTTTGGGGAAACAACAGGTAGGTATCCACGATAATTTTTTTGAATTGGGCGGTCATTCTTTGCTGGCGACTCAGCTTAGTTCTAGAATACGCGATCGCTTACAACTAGACCTACCTGTTCGTCAATTATTTGAAACGCCAACTGTTGCTAGTCTAGCTAAATATATTGAAACAATTTCTTGGGCAAAAGGATTAAATGAAGTAATAAATATAAACCAGCGATCAAATATTGAATTTTAAAGGTAAATTATCTCAATGCTTAGTTATACACATAATAAAGTTACGACATATATCATCCATTAAAACTTATACTTCTACAAGTAACCATCATCTACTATCTGTGTTCATCCGTGTTCATCTGTGGTTAATAATTCTTAAAAATTAACCCACAGGTTAAAACCTGGGGAACTATAAAAACTCTTCCCGCCTGCCGAGGCTCAATAATAACTGAGGAAATATGGAAAACACAAATAATTCAGGATTAAACTTATTAGAATTTCTCTCTTATCTGCGTAGCTTAGATATCCAGCTTATTGCTGATCGCGATAAATTACGCTGTAATGCACCAGAAAACAGTTTAACACCAGAATTACATCAAGAAATATCCCAACGCAAAGCAGAAATTATCTCATTTCTTAACACAGCTAATTCTACCGCCAATCAAAATATTCCATCTCTTGTACCCATCTCACGAAATAGTAAGCTTCCCCTTTCTTTTGCACAACAAAGGTTATGGTTTTTAGATCAATTAGTACCTAATAATCCTTTTTATAATGTTCCAGCAGCATTACGCCTAACAGGTACGCTTAATTTAGTTGCATTAGAGCAAACTTTTAATGAAATAGTACGCCGCCATGAAGTTTTGCGGACAAATCTTATTGTAGTGGATGGGGAAGCAGTACAGTCTATTGCACCTAGTTTAACTATATCCATACCAGTAACAGATTTACGAGAATTACCCGTAGGAGAAAAAGAAAGAGAAGCACAAAATGCGATCGCGCAAGCAGCATTACAACCTTTCAATTTATCCACCGATTGCTTATTGCGCGTCACACTACTGCAACTTGATGATGCAGAACATATATTGCTAATCAATATGCACCATATCATCTCCGATGGTTGGTCTATCGGGGTATTAATCAGAGAAATAGGCGCACTCTATACAGCTTACTTGCAACCTCAGAACCCCCTCCCCGTTAACGGGGAGGGGGCAGGGGGTGGGGTTCTCCCCAAACTCCCCATCCAATATGCAGACTTTGCACATTGGCAGCGACAATGGTTGCAAGGAGAAATATTAGAAAATCAATTAGCTTACTGGCGAAAAAAATTAGATAATATTTCCCTACTCAACTTACCTACTGATCGACCCAGACCAGCAGTACAATCATACCAAGGTGCAAGCCAACGTTTGCAACTATCAAAAAACTTAAGTGAAGCACTAGAAGCATTAAGTCAGCAGGAAGGCGTAAGTTTATTTATGACCTTGCTGGCAGCATTCAAAATATTACTTTATCGCTACACGCAACAAGAAGATATTACAATAGGCTCACCAATTGCGAATCGTAATCGTAGTGAAATTGAAGGATTAATTGGTTTTTTTGTCAATAGTTTAGTATTACGCACTGATTTATCAGGTAATCCTACTTTTAGAGAAGTATTACAGCAAGTGCGAGAAGTTGCATTAGGCGCTTATGCACATCAAGACTTACCTTTTGAAAAATTAGTAGAAGAACTACATCCCGAAAGGCATTTAAATCAAAATCCTTTATTTCAGGTAGTATTTGCAGTCCAAAACGCACCAATAGCAGCGTTAGAATTACCAGGTTTAACACTACGCCCCCAACATATTGATATCAAAACAACGCGCTTTGATTTAGAATTTCATTTATGGGAACGTTCTTCTGGTAATGGTTTTTGGGTAAATAGTTCTGAAGGTATTAGCGGTTTAATAGTTTACAACATTGATTTATTTGATGATGCAACTATTAGTCGAATGATGGGGCATTATCAAAATTTATTAGAAAATATTGTTGCTCATCCCGATCAGAATATTGCCGAGTTAGATATATTAACTGAATTCGAGCGAAATCAATTATTATTTGAATGGAATAATACCCAGAAAAATTATCCCCAGAATTTGTGCGTACATGAGTTATTTGAAAAACAGGTAGAAAAAAATCCTGATGCTACGGCATTAGTTTGTGACAAACAAAAAATAACTTACCAAGAATTAAATATTCGCAGTAATCAACTAGCACATTACTTACAAAAACTAGGTGTAAGTTCAGAAGTGTTAGTTGGTATATGTGTAGAACGTTCTATAGATATGGTAGTAGGAATGTTAGCCGTCATTAAAGCTGGCGGTGCTTATCTTCCTTTAGATCCAAATTATCCGCCAGAACGTCTCAGCTTTATGCTGAATGATGCTCAAGTATCTATATTATTAACACAAGAACGTTCTCTTGAACGGTTAGAAAAACTAAAATCGCAGGTTGTTTGTATTGATAAAGACTGGCAACTAATTAGTCAAGAGAACGAAACTAATCTTAATAATGATGTTAAGATAGATGATCGAGTTTATGTTATATATACATCTGGTTCAACTGGAAAGCCGAAAGGTGTTGAAATTGAACATCGTAATTTATTAAACTTAATTTATTGGCATCAACAAGAATTTGAAGTTACATCAAGTGATAGAGCAACACAAGTCGCGGGAGTTGCTTTTGATGCTTGTGTCTGGGAAATTTTTCCTTATATTACTGCTGGTGCTAGTATCTATTTTCCCGATGATGAAATTAGGCGATCGCCTGAAAAACTCCACGCCTGGATAGTTGACAATAATATTACTATTAGTTTCCTCCCAACGCCTTTAGCCGAAAAAGTTTTATTATTAGATTGGCAGCAAAATGTAGCTTTAAGATTATTGCTGACTGGTGGGGATAAATTCAAGTATTATGGAGTGCGATCGCATCCATTTCAAGTAGTAAATAATTATGGACCAACTGAAAACACAGTTGTCACAACTTCGGGTTATTTACCTGTAGATCAAAACAGTGATTTTCCTCCTGCTATTGGTCGTGCGATCGCCAATACTCAAGTTTATATATTAGACAGTTATTTACAACCTGTACCTATAGGTGTTGCAGGTGAATTATATATTGCTGGTGATGGATTAGCGCGAGGTTATTTCAACCGCCCTGATTTAACAGCAGAAAAATTTATTTCTAATCCTTTTAAGAATAGAGAAACCCCACCCCCTAACCCCCTCCCCGCGAGCAGGGAGGGGGGACAAGAATTGCATAGTTCAGATCGTGTTTATAAAACTGGGGATTTAGTTCGTTATCGTGCTGATGGTAATATCGAATTTTTAGGTCGCATTGATGAACAAATAAAAATTCGTGGTTATCGGATTGAATTAGGGGAAATAGAAGCAGTATTAAGTCAACATCCAGGCGTAGTGCAAACTGTAGTAAATACCAGTGAAGATGCAATTGGGGAAAAACGTTTAATTGCTTATGTGGTAATTGATGCTAACTACAGTAATTCTCCGCAAGAAATACAGCAGCAACAATTGCAAGATGAACAGGTAAAGCAATGGCAAATGCTTTATGAAGAAAATTATCAGCAATCTGCTAATAATGATGATGCCACATTTAATATTATCGGTTGGAATAGCAGTTATACAAATCAGCCGATTCCAGCAGAGCAAATGCGTGCATGGGTAGATAATCAAGTAGGGCAGATTTTAGCATTACAACCCAAGCGAGTATTAGAGATTGGATGTGGTACAGGTTTATTACTGTTTAAAATTGCGCCTCATTGCACAGAATACTGGGCAACAGATTTTTCAGCACAATCAATTAATTACATTCAGCAGCAGTTAGCAAGGATAGAAATGCCGCAGGTAAAACTACTGCAAAAGTTAGCGACTGATATTGAAGGAATACCCGCTAATTTTGATACGGTAATTATTAATTCAGTTGTACAATATTTCCCTAATATTGATTATCTCATAGATGTGATTGAGAGGGCGATCGCACTCGTTGCCCCTGGTGGTTCTATCTTTATCGGGGACGTGCGTAATCTTCCTTTACTGCAAGCTTTCCACGCATCTGTGCAACTGTATCAAGCTGAACCTAATGTTACCCGCGTACAGTTGCAACAACGGGTACAAATGCAAATATTCCAAGAAACAGAATTAGTTATTGATCCTGCTTTATTTAGTGCATTACAGCAGCGATTTCCGCAAATTAGTCATCTCCAAATTCATCTATTGCGGGGTCATCATCACAATGAATTAACTCAGTTTCGTTACAATGCCATTCTGCATATTAGCAGCGAGATAGATGCCCCCAACCCCTCTTATCAAGGGGGGCTTAATCACCAGCCTGATGAAGGGCTAATTCAGAACCCCCCTTATCAAGGGGGGCAGGGGGGATCAAAACGAATAAATTGGTCTGAGAATAATTTAACTGTAGAAAAATTACATCAACTATTATTTGAAACCAAACCAGAAATAACAGCTATTACCAATATCCCTAATGCGAGAGTAATAACAGCAGTTAAAACAACCGAATGTTTATTTAGCACAGAAAAATTTAAAACTGTTAGCCAAATCCGCGAAGCTTTACAAAAATTTGAAAATTTAGGAATTGAACCAGAAGAATTTTGGGGTTTGGGTGAACAGCTAGGCTATAAAGTTGATATTAGTTGGTCAGATTCCAGCAATAATGGAACCTATAATGTTATCTTTGCCAGACAAGGCGTAACAAATAACATAAATATTGCTTCACAACCTACTTATTCATCTTCATGGCGTGATTATGCAAATAATCCATTACAAGCTAAAACAGCACGTCAGTTAATACCACATTTGCAAACTTATCTAACACAAAAGCTACCTGATTACATGATACCTTCAGCTTTTGTAGTGTTGGAATCTTTACCGCTTACACCTAATGGCAAAGTTGATCGTCGCGCTTTACCTGCACCTGATTTAATTAAACCAGAAATAGCTGGTAATTATGTTGCACCCCGCAATCAAATTGAGGAAATGTTAGTAAAAATTTGGTGTGAGGTTTTAGGAGTTAAGCGAGTAGGTATTGACGATAACTTTTTTGAATTAGGCGGTCATTCTTTATTAGCAACTCAGCTTGTTTCTAGAGTGCGGGATGCCTTTGGTGTGGAATTGCCTTTGCGTAGTATATTTGAAGCGCCTGCGATCGCACAACTCTCAAAAGTAGTTGAAAGCTTGAAAGAAAACAAACCTCAAACCCAAGCACCAGCCTTAGTACCCATTTCCCGTGAAAGTCGCAGGATGAAGTTATCATCTTTGAATAAAGAAAATCAAAAAATCAATGAGTGAGCCAAGGTAGCAGTATTATTATGACCTACGATAATACCCTTAAATATTTAGTCGAGCAGTACCCAGAACAATTTGTAAGCTGGTTGCTAAGTTCAGAACCGAGTGACATTCAAATCCTCAAAACTGAGTTAAGTTTAGAACCCATCCGCGCCGATGCGGTAATTTTCCTGCAAATAGCTAACCGAATTTTACATCTAGAATTTCAAACCTTAGCTGTATCCAGACCGCCTTTACCTTTAAGGATGCTAGATTATTGGGTAAGGCTGCACCGTCAATACGAATGCGATATAGACCAGGTAGTAATTTTCCTCACTCCTACGAATGCTGAAGTTGCCTTTACAGAGGAATTTCGCGCTCCTAATACTTGGCATCGTTATCGAGTCATCCGTATCTGGGAACAAGACCCCGAAGCGTTATTAGCTTCTCCTGCTTTGTTACCATTAGCAGTTTTGGCGCAAACTGACTCGCCAGAAGTCTTACTGCAAAGGGTAGCAGCGCAAGTGGATATAATTGAAGAAAGAGAACGGCAGCGCAATGTTTCTGCTTGCGTTCAGATTATCGCCGGATTAAAGTTTGATAATGCTTTGATTCATCAGTTTTTTAGAGAGGAAGTTATGCGCGAATCTACGATTTACCAAGAAATTATTCAGCAAGGAATCAAAGAAGGTTTACAGCAAGGCAGACAAGCTGAAGTAACTTTAATTTTACGGCAATTAAATCGCCGACTTGGTGAAATCAACTCGGAGTTACTTGCTAAGATTCAATTTTTAAGCTTTGCTAAGTTAGAAGCATTAGGGGAAGCACTATTAGATTTTTCTACTGAGGCTGATTTAGTTAATTGGTTGAACGGGCAGGGAATTTAAAGGAGTTAGAAAAAGAGCGATCGCACAACTCTCAAAAGTAGTTGAAAGCTTGAAAGAAAACAATGCTAAAACTGAAGAATTAGCATTAGTGCTTATTTACCATGAATTTAATTATTTCGATATCTTTGTATAAGATATTAGTCTGAATTGTGTTTCTCTCCTGTTTGTGGATTTATGAATATAAATTTCAAAGGAGACTCACGTTTGATAAAATCAGGATAAGCAGATGCCTCTTCGCTGACTACAATTATTCATTCAAAGTTATCAAAAATTTTTATATTACACAATAACAAATTTTTATCATTTATCATTAAGCCTACATGATAATAACCTTCATTATCCCAATTTTTCCACTTATCATAATTTGAATATTGCCCTACCAACCCAATGACGGCTTTGATGTCTGGGTGTTTTAAATACCATTCTCCTTCCAACGATTTATCTGTAATACAAAGCCGTAATTTCTCTCCTGTGCTATCGTTGAGGTAAGACTCTCCCAGCCAATAAAACGCTAATTCATAGGCTATTTTTAAAATTGCTATTTGATATTTGATTAAGTCCCATTCCCTATTTAAAGTAAGAGAAATATCAGGCTGGCTTACTGCTATGCTATATTTAGCAATTTCTTCTGATGATAATTCTCGCAATCCATTTCTAGTTAACTTTTTATTTACCATAGCTGGTAATTTATTTTTATCTTTTTTGTCTATAGTAATTCTGGCATAGTTATCTTTAATAATGTTTCCTTTAGAATTAGAAACTATATATAGCCCTATCGGATTACCCAACTCATCACAAAGATTTTTACCTTGTTGAATAGTACCATCATCATCAACAAAAGTTCCTTTTTCTAAAGGATTGGGAACTTTACCCTTTTTACCAGAAATTTTTAAAACAGAACGACTTAGCTGGATACCCAAATGATTAACTAGATAAGAATCAACACTATGACCAAGAAAATCATTACACTCCTTGCATACCGAATCTAAGATAATAGTTCCTCCAATAGAGTCAGGAAATATGTGTTCTTCGGAGAATGATTCACTTGACTTGTCAAACTTACATATAATACACTTCTTCATTGTTAAGATAACTAAATTTTATTTTCAGGAATAATTAAATACAATTGTAGCGCATCTGTATTATGAAAAAGCCAGAAAAACTCAAGGATGGGTCAGAGATTACCCACCCTATCAAACTTCCTAACTAAGAAATTTTAGAAAAACAAGCGCACACCACTATTACAGTGTATTACTGCGATCAGGAATATTATTTAGAGGAGAGAGATAAACTCTTTTAAATATTTTCGTACTTCAAGCCGCATATAAAACTACCCGCTTTGATTCAATAGCTTGTAGAAAATAAGGATTGCAAATCGAATTTAATTCTACCAAGTCTATAGAGCGATTAAATAAATTTTGCAAAGCTGTTCGCAATCCAAAAAAATTATTAGCATACTCCACAGGTGGCATCTGCTGAAATTGCACTAAAAAATCTATATCGCTTTGTTTTGGGTCAAAATTATCGCCAGCAGCAGACCCAAATAATTCTATTTTTTCTACTTTATACTGCTGACAGAGTGCCACAATTTTTGTTTGTTGAAATTTAATAATTTCATTCATCACAATTAATCCCAATACGCGCAAAAATTTTTTGACTAACTGAGGCTTCAAAATTGACTATCGTGTATGTATTATATAGCGAAGAACATTTGAAAATTAATTTCAATTATTTATTAGGTGAATTGTTGCCAGAAGAAGGGGGCAACATACGATTTTCATCAACAATATATTTTAATAATCTTGGGTTAGATAATAAGCCTGTAATGCGGTGGATGTTTTGAGCGAAACATTCCTCCGTAGCCTTGATCAGATCGTCTTTTGACTGACTTAACCAAACTTCAACCCTATCATTAAGTTGAGCCAGAGCCGCCTCAAATTCTTCTATTATTTGACTATAAACTTCATCTTTTATAGTATTTAATTCTTTTCCTGAAAACCATCCCCAGATTCCTCCGGCAATAGCACCAAGAGTACCTCCAATTGCTGTTCCGATACCAGGTAAAATAACAGTACCTACTCCTGCAAAGAGGGTGGCTACTCCCATAGAGCTAGTCAGTGAGTTTTCACTTTTTTCTAGTCCTACATTATTACCTTGTTCTTTGATAAATGAAGTCAACCCTTCAAGAGAAAGGCGTGGCGGGATAAATTGTTTACGTGGGTTCAGGCGTGAATAAGAAATAATAAGATAGAATGTGCCAATAAAAATTACTAAGACTGGCAGCCACCATACAGAAACTATGGCTATCAACAAAGGATGACCTACTAAGAGTTCAGGTGCTATTTTGACAGCGATATCTGCAAATTGTTTAGAGAGTGTCTCAGTTAGTTCTGGCTTTGTAATTATAACAGCCCATATCAAAAGGCTAAAAAAAGATATTAATAAGAAAGGATCTCGATATAAGTTAAGTAACCAATATTTTCTTCTCGCATAGTATAAATCATTAAAAAGCGTGTTTAAAAACTGTCTATCTTCCAGGGTTGAACGATTTATAATTTTTTCTAGATATGCTTCTAGTTGACCATGAAACTCTATTAATTCATATTTTATCTTGGTGTTTACGGCTTGCTGCAAATCCGAGGAAGATTTTGATGAATAAATAGTTTTTTTAATAGATTTTTTAGTCGATTCTGTCAGCTTCGCTTGATATTGATTGTAGTTAATGGAAATTCTATCAAAGCTTTTATCAATTTTGAATTTTATTTGTGAAGCTGCTTTAACCTCTTCTGGCATTTCCAATCCATTTAAAGTATCACTATCCCCTAAATAGTAAGATTGTAGAATAGCAAAAGCGGCACTTACAAGAGTAAATTGAGTGGCATTTCCAGTTCGATCTACATCTGGATGAAAGCGTTTTGCAAGAGTACGGTATTTTTGTCTAACTTCATCAAAAGTTGAATTTTTAGAAACACCAAGTATTTGACGAGCTTTTTTAACATCCATAGACTATTACAGTAGAATTATTGCAATCAGGGACATTATTATCTAAATACTTATTTGCTTCCACCTATTTTTTTTCTTAGTGCTGATTCTGGAATCCAACGTGGTTGTTTCATTTAGCTAGTTCACGTAAAGCCTTGCGGTAATTTTTACGAGTTTTTTCAAATTCCTGCATCGCTGCTTCAAACTCAGGATCGTATGCAGTAATGCGAACTCCATCAGGAGTTTCTGTCAGGAAAATTTTATCGCCTTCTTGCACATTTAATTTTTGCAGTAATTCTTTGGGAAATACTGTTCCTAAAGAATTACCAATTTGTCTAACCTTTAAAGTGTACATTTTTCCTGTAAGCCTAATTTGTATCAGCTAAATTAGTGTGTACTTAGATGTTATAACAATTGTAACTACTGGCAAGCAAATTGTCAAAAAAATAGGGCAGGTAATCTCTTACCCACCCCTGCAAATCTAACTACAGAATTTTATTCAAAACCCGCCTAAAATTCTGACAATTATTGACCACCACGCTTATGAACCTTTCCTTGAGGATCAACATACGATCCTGTTCCTGGTAACTCATCTTCTACAACAGAATTATCTGCTACTGACTTAGAAATGCTCGGTGAATTAATCCCAGTAGTTGGAGTTGGGTTGTAACCTGCTTTTCCACTGATATTTGAGGGAACTCCAGCATCCAAACCTGTGCTAACGCTACCTACAGAACTGCTATTTATAGGAGTCATTACATCAGGAGTTCTAGAAGCAAATGGATTACCATCTATTTTTGGTGTGCTGGCTTTCTCGGAAGCATTCTTAGCAGCATTACCTACATTTTGTGCAGATGACTTGATATTCTCAGCACCACTCTTAACAGAGTCCACTACAGAAGGTTTAACTTCTTCAGCAGTGTTCTTAACTGAGTCACTTACACCGCGTACAGATGACTTGATGTTGTCAGCACCACTCTTAACGGTATCAACAACAGAAGGCTTAACTTCTTCGGCTGTGTTCTTGACAGTATCACTTACACCGCGTACAGATGACTTGATGTTGTCAGCGCCACTCTTAACAGTGTCAACAACAGAAGGTTTAACTTCTTCGGCGGTATTTTTGACGGTATCACCAACACCCCGTACAGATGATTTGATGCTTTCAGCACTATCTTTAACTGTATTTACAACAGAAGGCTTAACTTCTTGAACAGCACTGCTAACTGATTGCGCTGCATCTTTTAAAGAAGGTCTAACATCTTCTACAGCATTGCCAAGTGATTGCGCTGCATTAACTACAGAAGGTCTAGCTTCATCAACAGTAGTTTTAACTGATTGAGCGATATCATTAACTGCTGGTTTAGCTTCATCAATTGTAGTTTTAACTGATTGAGCGATATCATTAACTGCTGGTCTAGCTTCATCAATTGTAGTCTTAACTGATTGCGCGATATCATTAACTGCTGGTCTAGCGTCATCAACAGTAGTTTTAACTGATTCTGCAATCTGTTTTACAGAAGGTCTGACATCCTCAATTGTACCCTTAGCTGCTTCGCCAACATCTTCTACAGTGTGGGTGACAGCGCCTACTACCTTGTCTACTGTCCCCGTGACACTTTCAGCAGCTTCCTTACCAGTGATCCCGCCAGCTACAGCACCAGCTACAGCACCGATCGCGGCTCCTAGTTTCCCACCAACAAAGTTACCGATCGCGGCTCCAGCTACGCCACCAGCAGCAGCACCAATGGCAGTACCTACTGGATGACTAGCTGCTTGTTCAGCAACTTCTTGAGCGTTTTGTGTAATCTCGCCACCAGGCTGATTGTCAATAATCGCATCCACTGGACGAGCTTCAGATTCAATGATGATACTTTCGGAAGTTGGCTTATTGATATCTAACGGTGATTTGTTCTCATTCATAAAAATTGTTTCCTTTTTTTGATTTATTGGTTAGCTTTTGCAAGCTTCTATCTTTGTTTTCAAAACGGCTGATGTTATTGACTTCAGACGCTAAATACTTAAAAACACCCTAAATATAAGGTTATGCCTCTGTTGATGAGAAAGCATCAAAAATTTATCGTCAGCCAAAGTCAATTTTTCCTGACACGATCGCACTTAGTTGATATTCCTTTTAAAAGGATGTACGGAGTGCGACAGTGAAAATGTATGATTGTTTGCTGCACGTATTTAACTTAACAAACACCCCCTTAAAATTACACCTTCGTTAGAAGGAGATGAATAAACAGTTAATCAGTCTGTAGTTATACGTCTGCTTTCAGATATGAATTACCACTAAAAAAACAATCTTGTTCCCAAAAAATGCTAATGTGATCGATTAACAATTAACAATTATCAATTATCAATTTTCCTCTCCTCCCTCCTCCCTCCTCCCTCCTCCCTCCTCCCTCCTCCCTTCTAAAATGACCGATGACCAAGAAGTAGATGTCTTTTTGTTTCCCACATCCTTTGCTCAACAAAGATTGTGGTTTCTCAATCAATTAGCGCCAGATAACCCTTTCTACAACGTATCTACAGCACTTCGCCTGAAAGGTTCACTCAATTTAACCGCGCTACAGCAGGCATTTAACGAAATTGTGCGTCGCCACGAAACTTTACGCACTAATTTTGTGATGGTAGAAGGGGAAATCATGCAAGCTATAGCTTCTGATTTAACTCTATCTATAGTAGTAAAAAATCTCTGCCATCTATCCGCAGATGAAAGAGAGCAACAAGTTATAAAACTGGCTATTCAGGAAGCTAGACAACCGTTCAATCTCGCAACTGATCAATTATTGCGAGTTAAACTGCTGCAACTTGATGATGCTGAATATGTGTTGTTGTTAAATTTACATCATATTGTTGCCGATGGTTGGTCTATTGGCGTGTTAATTCGAGAATTAGGGACACTATATACAGCTTTATATAACGATCAAGTCGCATCTACTCCCCCCTTTCAAAGGGGGGCAGGGGGGATCATTAACTCTGCTAGAAGGGTAGAGATGAAAATTCTCCCAGAATTACCCATTCAATACGCCGACTTTGCAGAATGGCAGCGTCAATGGTTGCAAGGAGAAGTGCTAGAAACTCA
Source organism: Crinalium sp. (assembly GCA_049646245.1). Taxonomy (GTDB): domain Bacteria; phylum Cyanobacteriota; class Cyanobacteriia; order Cyanobacteriales; family PCC-9333; genus Crinalium. Next base: position 16,024 of record JBARVL010000049.1, read on the forward strand.
GTTAGCTTACTGGCGACAACAGTTGCAAGGTATATCGGTATTAGATTTATTGAGCGTAGGCTCTTCCCATCGGAGCGATCGCATACCTCCAAACAAAGATAATTCTCTTAGACCACCAGTTCCATCCTACCAAGGTGCGAAACAATTTCTCGAACTACCAAAATCTTTAAGTAAAGCTTTAAAACAACTTAGCCAACAACAAGGCGTTACTTTATTCATTACATTACTAGCTGCATTCCAAACCTTGCTATATCGCTACACACAGCAAGAGGATATCGCCGTAGGTTCACCAATTGCTAACCGCAACCGTAGTGAAATAGAAGGATTAATTGGTTTTTTTGTTAATAGTTTAGTATTGCGTACTAACCTTGGTGGGAATCCAACTTTTCTAGAATTACTTGAACGAGTAAAACAGGTAGCATTAGGCGCTTATGCTCATCAAGATTTGCCTTTTGAAAAGTTGGTAGAAGAATTACATCCTGAACGTAACCTAAGCCGTAACCCACTATTTCAAGTAAGTTTTTCTTTGCAAAATACGCCTATAGAAACGCTAGAGTTACCTGAAATCAGCTTAAGTTTAGTAGAGTTTGACATTGGCACTGCCAAGTTAGATTTAGAGTTCCATCTTTGGGAGGATGTAGAAAACATTCGTGGAGAAGTTGTTTATAGTACGGATTTATTTGATCGCGCTACTATTACCCGAATGTTGGGGCATTTTCAAACTTTATTAGCAGGAATTGTTACTAATCCCAAACAGCCTATTTGTGAATTACCAATATTAACTAAATTAGAGCAACATCAAGTACTGGTTGAGTTTAATCAGAATCAATCGTACTTTACCCCCCCCAGCCCCCCCTTATTAAGGGGGGGGGTTAGAAAGATAAATACACAATTCCCCCCCTTATCAAGGGGGGGAGTTAGAGGGGGAAATACACAATGTTTTCATCATTTATTTGAGCAACAGGTAGAAAAGACACCTGATGCGATCGCGTTAGTATTTGAAAACCAGCAGTTAACTTATCGTGAATTAAATAACCAAGCTAACCAAGTTGCACACTACTTACAAAAATTAGGAGTAGTTCCAGAAGTTATTGTCGGAATTTGTTTAGAACGTTCTCTAGAAATGATCATAGGATTATTGGGCATCCTCAAAGCAGGAGGAGCATATTTGCCTTTAGATCCTAATTATCCTCAAAAGCGTCTTAAGTTTATGATCGAAGACGCAAACATATCTATTCTACTAACTAATTCATCTATCATTCCCCCCCTCCCTGTTAACGGGGAGGGGGCAGGGGGGTGGGGTTTTCTACAACAAAATATCAACATAATTTACATAAATCAAAAACTAAACGTTATTACTAAATACAGTCAAAACAACCCAAATAGTAATATTAAGTATGAAAATTTAGCTTATATTATTTATACTTCTGGTTCAACAGGAAAGCCTAAAGGTGTTTTAATTCAGCATCAAGGGTTGTGCAATTTAGCAGAAGCACAAATTGCGATTTTTAACTTACAACCTAGTAACCGCATTTTACAATTTGCATCATTAAGTTTTGATGCGTCCATATTTGAAATTGTGATGGCGTTGCGAAATGGGGCAACATTATATTTAGCAAAACAAGAAACGCTTTTACCAGGAAAAGAATTAATTAAATTATTACGCGATGTCTCCGACGGGCTTTGCCTACGCGCTATCACTCACGCCACCCTTCCCCCTGCTGTATTATCAGTCTTACCACAAACAGAATTACCCACATTACAAACAATTATCTGTGCAGGTGAAGCGTGTTCACAAGATATGATCAAACGTTGGGCTACTGGAAGAAGATTTTTTAACGCCTATGGAGTTACGGAAGCAACTGTCTGGTCAACTGTTACAGAAATTAAAGATACCAATACATTATCTATTGGTAAATCAATTGTTAACACTGAAACCTATATATTAGATAATTATTTACAACCTGTACCTATTGGTATTTCTGGGGAATTATATCTTGGTGGGGAAGGAATAGCGCGGGGATATCTTAACCGCCCTGATTTAACTGCTGAAAAATTTATCCCTCATCCTTTTAGTAATAAACAAGGCGCGCGTCTTTATAAAACAGGTGATTTAGCTCGTTATTTACCAGATGGGAATATAGAATTTTTAGGTAGGATAGATCATCAAGTTAAAATTAGAGGTTTTCGGATTGAATTAGGAGAAATTGAAACGTTACTGCGTCAGCATCCAAAGGTTAAAGAGGTAGTGGCGATCGCCACAGAAGATATTGCTAACAAACATATAGTAGCTTATATACTTCCCAATACTTTCAACAGCGATGAAAAAACCCTGTGGGGTTCTATATCAAATGAATTACGCCAATTTTTAAAAGACAAATTACCCGAATACATGATACCTTCAGCATTTGTCATGCTGGATAAGCTACCTCTCACAGCTAATGGCAAATTAGATCGCCGTCAACTACCTACACCGCAGAATTTTAATCACAACTTAAACGATCAGAATTTTGTTTATCCTCGTACTGCTACAGAAGTAACACTTGCAAAAATATGGACTGAAATTCTTAACGTTGAGCGTGTTAGCATTCACGATAACTTCTTTGATTTAGGAGGAAACTCTCTACTAGCTATTCGGCTATTAAATCAAATACAAGCACAATTTCAGCGTGAATTGCCACTGTCTACCTTATTTTTAAATCCCACAATATCAGAAATAGCTGCTAATTTATCTTCAAACAGCAATTATTTTAAATGGTCGCCTTTAGTGGCAATTCAGCCTCATGGTTCAAATCCCCCTTTCTTCTGTATCCATCCTATATTTGGTGTAGTTTTACCCTATTACGAATTGGCACACCATTTAGGAAAAAATCAACCTTTTTATGCGCTACAACCTCTGGGAATTGATGGAAAAAATGCCCCATTAACTACAATTGAGGATATGGCTGCTTACTACATTAAAGCGTTAAAGTCAGTGCAGCCACAAAGTCCTTATTTTATCGGTGGTTGGTCTTTTGGCGGTTTAGTCGCCTTTGAGATGGCTCAACAATTGCAAGCAGCAGGACATGAAGTTGCATTAGTAGCTATCTTAGATACTCAAGCACCAGTTTCTAGTAATAAACCTTCATTAAAGGATAGTTTTAAATTTATTTTTACTACAGTGATCAGATCTATCTGGTCTTTTCTTGCAGATTACCTTTATATATTAACTACTCCAAATTCAAAAGTAAGTAATAATACACCAAGCGACCAAAGTAGCGGATCTTTTAAAGATAGCCCTAGTCGCCAAAGTTATTCTAAACTGAATAAATTTATAAGATTGCTAAAAACTAAGTTTTCATGGCATCATGCTCTACAACAGTATGCTTTAACTAATCTTATACCTGATGAATCGAGAAGCTTAATCTTAAGGGAAGTAACCATTCGCCCGATGTTGCGAATATTCCAAGCTAATAGCCAAGCTGTTTTAAGCTATAAATCAAAAATCTACCCGAAAAAGATTCATTTGTTTACCAGTATTGAAGAAGTTAGCAAAACTAATCGAGATCCCACGATGGGTTGGAGTGAATTAGCGATGGGAGGAGTGGAAGTGCATCAAGGAAGCGGTAATCATCTTAGTATGTTGAAAAAACCCCATGTTAAATTATTGGCTGAACAACTTAAGGTATGCTTTGACCAAGCAAAAGTAACTGCATCATCTGAAAGTTTTCCACAAAAGTAGGAAATTTTCCACAGATTTAAGGGAGTTTTCCACAAAAATTAAATTAATATAGTTTTTTTGGTCATCGGTAATTGTATAAATGATGCAAAGCGATACTTGCGGCGGACTGCGCCTGTTTTTAGATACGGCTGACACTACACAATGGCAAACATGGCTCCCAACTGGTATGTTTTATGGAGTCACAACTAATCCATTATTGCTAAAACGTGCTAACGTTACTTGTTCTGTAGAACGATTAAAAGCTATAGCTAATCAAGCATTTGAGTTAGGCTGTAAAGAAGTACAACTTCAAACCTGGGGAAATACAGTAGATGTGTTAGTTAATACAGGAAAGCTTTTAGCTGCAATTGACGATCGCATTGTAGTTAAAGTACCAATTACTCAAGTAGGGACGCAAGCAGCTTCTCAACTAATCACTGAAGGAGTTAGGATTACACTGACAGCAGTATACGCGGTGCATCAAATCTTAATTGCAGCAGCTTTAGGCGCTGAGTATGCAGCACCTTATTTAGGGAGAATCAACGATTTAGGGCGTAATGGAATTAATGATTTAGTGTCCATGCAGCAAGCACTTATCGGGGTTGGTAGTACAACCAGAATATTAGTTGCTAGTATTCGTAATATAGAGGATCTAGCATTTCTAGCAACTCAGGGATTAGATACCTTTACCTTTTCACCTGCGATCGCACAAGCATTTTTTAATGTTACTGCAACAAACCAAGCTGCAACTGAATTTGAACAAGCAGCTTATTCCCAAGAGTAGTTTTAGCAAAATCTTGATTGGAATTAACCACAGATATCCACAGATGAACACAGATAAACACAGATGTATGCACAGTTAATCTGTGTCTTCACAGATAATTCTCTGCTAACCTTTGCGCCCTTTGCGCCACCTTTGCGCCCTTTGCGTTAAAAAAATAAAATTATGCTCCTTACCAATAACCTAAAACTTAACCCTCAATCCCATACAACACAAACCAACCCCTTAAGCGTCGCACCGATGATGGATCGCACCGATCGCCATTTCCGTTATTTTATGCGACAAATAACGCGATGCACACTGTTATATACAGAAATGGTTACAAGTGCAGCTATTTTGCATGGTGATAAAGAACGTTTACTAGGTTTCTCCCCAGAAGAAAAACCTCTATCTTTGCAAGTCGGTGGCGATAACCCTAAAGATTTAGCAGAATGCGCCCGTATTGCAGAGGATATGGGCTATAACGAGATTAACTTAAATGTAGGTTGTCCGAGCGATCGCGTTCAAAATGGCAACTTTGGTGCTTGTCTGATGGCGCAACCACAAAAAGTTGCAGATTGTATTTCCGCGATGATCCAAGCTACTAATATACCAGTAACAGTTAAACATCGCATCGGAATTGACGATTTAGATAGCTACGAAGACATGACAAACTTTGTGCGAATAGTCTCAGATGCAGGTTGTCAGCGTTTTACTGTTCATGCACGTAAAGCTTGGTTGCAAGGATTAAGCCCTAAAGAAAACCGCGATATTCCTCCCTTAAGATATGGTGATGTACATAAATTAAAGCAAGAGTTTCCCCACTTATTTATTGAGATTAACGGCGGATTTACTAATTTGCAACAAGTAAAAGAACAGTTGCAATTTGTAGATGCCGTAATGATCGGACGTGCAGCTTATGATAATCCTTATATATTTGCGATCGCAGACTGTGAAATATATGGCAAAGATACAGCCCCAACTCGCCATCAAGTAGTTGAAACAATGTTACCTTACATTGATTATTGGGCAAAAAAAGGATTGAAATTAAATAAAATCACCCGCCATATGCTGCAACTATTTAATGGACAGCCAGGAAGTAGAGCATGGAAACGTTATTTAACAGAAAATTCTGTCATTTCTGGGGCGGGGGTTGAAGTAGTACAGCAAGCTTTGGCGCAAGTAGGTTGAGGAGAGGGAGGGGGGCAACGGATTTTTTAACGGATTTAACGGATAAGTTGCTGGAGGAGGGAAGTGAGTATTATATTGTCTGTTGCACAAGTCGAGTAAATCTTGTATTTCATCTGCGTTTATCTGCGTTTATCTGCGGTTAATTATCCAAAATTTGACTAAGGCTACAAGAGCTATTAATTTTTTACCTTTGCTCAAGCGATCGCCATTTAAAAACCGTTTATTAGCGCCATTATACACCAGTTTTATATTTTTGGTGTTATTGGCGATCAGAATTGTGCTAATATATTAAAAATCATGTCCATCAATTAATATTTATATATTTTTAAGGAAAAGTCGTGACTAACCCCTATGACTTTCTAAATCCCCGTAGCCGTTACTATGGCGATGTACATCCAGAAAACTTAGTATTTAATGCTAATCTCCAGGAGTTTACCCAGCGAGTTAGCGTAATTGTTAACTTAGAAACTGCTGGAAAGCTGACTTCAGAAGAAGCTTATAAGCAGATTAAAGTTCTCTGGAAGCAACTTAAATCGTCTAAAAAACAGTTAGGAATTAGTGACAACACTCAACAGTAAAAAGCCTATCCTAAAAATAATTAACCCGTAAGAAACATCTGCGTTTATCTGCGGTTAAAACATCTTTAACAAAACATTACGCGATCAAGCTCCCAAAATCTCCCCTCCCCTTAATAAGGGGAGGGGTAATGAGTTTAATTAAGTTGACCTACTTAATACTGCAATCCCACCTTAACTCAAAGAATTCTTTTCTAAAGAACCCCGTGTCACCCCAAGCTGACTTTGCAACTTTAAGTCTCGCCAAAGCTGTGAACCTGTAATTTCTCCTTGCAATAATTGACGGTATCTCTGAATTGTCTGCGTCACCTGCTTAGGAGTTTCATTAACAAATTCAATGCGAAAATTATACACACCTAGCAATAATAATCTTTGCACATATTCCGCCCCTGTTTGAGCAGTACCATTAAATACTGTGTTGCGACAACCTGCGTCTGCTTGCAAAATGTGTTCTGTACCAACTCTGTCACGCAATTTCACCTCATGCTTGTCACAAGGTCGTCCGCAGTTAGTGTAATCTGTCCCATTAGAAAGGAAAGCACAAAATACACAATGTTCCATGTGAAACATCGGCATACGTTGATGAATTGTAACTTCAAACCATTGGGGCGGACAACTTTTAACTAAATTTTCTAATTGGTTAATATTTAAGTCATAAGATGCTGTAATTCTTTCTAATCCCAACTTTTTAAAGTAATCTGCTGTTAAAGCATTAGCAACATTGAGAGAGAAATCACCAATACATTTTTCAGCACTAAAAAACTTGAGTTGGTCGTAATTTCGCACAATATAACCATCTGCATCACAAGAGCGTACTTGCTGCAAAATATAGTTTTCCCCTGGTTTTGTAATTCGGGGTGGTGCAACATAAATAGTTGTCTTTATATCTTGATTTTTTTGCGTTTTTATGTTTAGATTATGATAACGTACTATTTTTACAGCTTCGCGATAAGCACGAGGATCTTCAAATTCACAATAAACCGTTTCAATTCCCTCTGATAGTGCAGCTTGTAATTGTTTGAGATTACGCACTAATACTATTAAATGAGGAGATGAAGGGATAGAAGAATTTAAAGATATTGGGAGCAAATCTTTATAGGAAGCATTAGAATTAAGTTGCCAACGTTTCGGTTTAGAACGCAACCTTTCTAAATTTTCTACTATATCCCGTCGCAAACGGTTCAACTTACTAATGGGTAACATAACATTACCGAAGACGTGATTAGTGAAAGAATCCAAATAAAATGGAGTATTGCCGAGACGACTCAATTGCGATCGCAAACGTTCTGTAGTGAGAGGTTTGCTGTGTGCTTCAACTAGCTGCATTTCAGATTGTACTTGGATAATATGACCAAGTTCATCGCGTGCAATTACACTTAACCCCTGACCAACTTCTCCATACACCTCTATATCAATCCCACGCTGAAATTGAGGATTTTCCCCACTAAAACTCTGACGCAATTGCTTATCTAATTCTGGATCAGAAGTTTTCCAAATCTTATCTCCTACATGAATTCGCCGTAAGTTTAAATTTCCCCGTCCAAAAGTTAAAATTGTGTCTTCTCCCCAATGTTCCACTGCATAAATGCGACCGCCTTCTTCTTTTGTTTCTGGGTGTCCGCAGTCAAATACAATTCCATCTCCAGGTTTAACAGGTGCTTGCAATTGCACAGTAATTTGTTCGTTACGGATGCGAGTAACTTCTCCCAAATAAACGCCCCGCTTTTTACCAAAACGGGCGTGAACTAATTCTTGATTATTAATACCTTTAAACCAACCTGTAGATATTCCCCGTGAAAATGCCATTTCCAGGTTGTATTGTTCTTCGTTTGTTACCTGATATTGATTCGATGACGGCGTTTTAGGAGTAATTTTGGCATCAGTCGCCGACACCCTAAAGGGTGCGGCTACATTAACGAAGTCCGCCTGCGCGGACTCATTGGTTTCATTGTCATGTAAATCACTATAGCCTGCGACGGCAGGATGAGTTTGTATAGCCCCAGGCTTCGAGCCTGTGGGCGCTGCGATCGCATCAACAGGTGATAAACTGGCGATCGCGCGATCTAATGCTTCCCGATAAACGCGAGTAACATTAGCCACATACTCAGCAGTTTTCAAACGCCCTTCAATTTTTAAGCTACTAACCCCAGTTTTAACCAACTCTGGCAAAACTTCCAACCCCGCCAAATCTTGAGGACTTAATAAATATTTTCTATCCCCAAGTTCCACCTCATTCCCATCAGCAATTAACTCATAAGTCATTCTACAAGCTTGAGCGCATTCACCACGATTTGCAGAACGTCCACCCAAAGCCTCACTCGTTAAACACTGACCAGAATAAGCAACACACAAAGCGCCATGAACAAAAACTTCTAGTGGTAAAGAAGCATCACTTCTAGCAATTTGATATTGAATTCTATCAATTTGATTGAGAGAACATTCACGTGCCAAAACAACCAAATTACAACCCAATGATTTAGCAAACTCTACTCCAACAGCACTGGTAATAGTCATCTGAGTAGAAGCGTGAATCGGAAAATCTGGAGATAAATGCCTAATTAAACGACAAATTCCAATATCTTGCACAATTACCGCATCCACACCTGCTGAGATAATAGTACGGAGATACTTTTCCGCCTCTCTTAATTCTTGAGGAAATATTAATGTATTAAGCGTGACATAACCTTTTACACCCCTAAGATGCAAATATTCCATCAATTCAGGTAAGTCAGCCTCAGTAAAATTTTCCGCCCGCATCCGCGCATTAAACCTATCCAAACCAAAATAGATAGCATCCGCCCCATTTTCCACAGCAGCTTTAGCACATTCCCAATTACCTGCTGGTGCAAGCAGTTCTGGACGTTGTAGCGTGGGTTGAGTTTGTTCAGGAGCTTGGTTTAAAGCAGTGTTCATTCTTTGGGATGGTTTAGATGGGGCTATATACATGAAATTAGATAATTTGGTATTTCATATATAGACGTATAAATAAGTGTAGCAACTCAGATTGATATCAAATCGGCTAGTATCATTTTTGTATAAATCGACCGTTGCATTTTATCTGTGTTCATCTGTGTTTATATGTGGTTAATTTAAAACTAAAAATACTAAAGGACAAGATCTTAGAATGAAAAAACCGCACTTCTCACTCTTCTCCCTCTATACTGCTATTATCACCTTCCGAATCAACTGCCTCAAACTTTACTTTGTTGTACAAATCTAACAAAGAAATTTGAAAGTCAACTGTATTTAAAGAAAGTGCCTCATCTTCTTGATCGTATTCAGAAAACGTCCATCGCTTCTTACCTGTTTTAGAAAATTGCTTAACATTAATCCTTGTTTGATCTATTAATAGATACTCTTGAAGATTATCAATACTTCGATAAGCTTCAAACTTATCCTGTTGATCATAACCTTTGGTAGATTTTGACAAAACCTCAATAATAACTTGTGGATTTAAAATTGTATCTTGACGATTATTAAAATACTCAGGTTCACCCGCTACAACCATCACATCTGGATAAGTGTAAATCCGTCTTTTAGGTATCCATAAACGAACATCCCCTATAAATACCTCGTAATTTTGCTGTCTCAGCGCAAAGTTTAACGCTGCGTAGAAATTACCTGCTATTCGATTATGATTTGTAGATCCACCAGCCATAGGTATTATTTCTCCATCAATATATTCGCTCTTGTAGTCAGCAACATCTTCTAGTTGCAAATATTCTTCTGGAGTGTAGTAGCGTTTTTCTGTTACTTGCATAGTTTTGTAGGGAAGCGTAAGGCACTTAACTAGAGATTAGGACTTACACAGTGCTGCTTTAGTTACCAGGATGGTCACATTAGACCAATGAGCAAAAGTCCAAATTACCCCCCTTTATCCCCCCGATGTTTTGGGGGGAAATTGGCTCCCTCCCCTTGTTAAGGGGAGGGCTGGGGTGGGGTCAGGGATATTTATGCAAGAGGTCTAATCAACAAAACACACTTATTACTACTTCTAACTTATTCCCACTCGATAGTTCCAGGTGGCTTAGAAGTAATATCGTAGACTACCCGATTGACTCCCTTAACTTCATTAACGATGCGGTTAGAAATAGTCTCCAACAAATCATAAGGGACACGCGCCCAATCAGCAGTCATTCCATCTTCACTCTTAACCAATCGCAACACAATTGGGTAAGCGTAAGTACGCTGATCTCCCATTACTCCAACACTGCGAATAGGTAACAACACAGCGAAAGATTGCCATAACTGATTATAGAAACCTTGGCGGTTAATTTCTTGGCGAACGATCAGATCTGCATCACGCAAAATGTTCAACTTGTCAGCAGTAACTTCCCCTAATATCCGAATAGCTAAACCTGGTCCTGGGAAAGGTTGGCGTTGTACAATTTCTTCTGGTAAACCAATGGCGCGACCAAGTTTGCGGACTTCATCTTTAAACAGTTTCCGCAACGGTTCAATTAGCTTAAAGCGCAAATCTTTAGGTAAACCACCAACGTTATGATGACTCTTAATTTTGACAGCTACCCTTTCCCCACTTTTGGGATCAACGTTAGTATCTGCTGATTCAATTACGTCTGGGTAAAGAGTACCTTGGGCGAGATAATCAAAAGGTCCAAGACGTTTAGATTCTTCTTCAAAAACACTGATAAATTCGTGACCGATACGACGGCGTTTTTCTTCTGGATCAGTTATACCTGCAATTTGAGCCAAAAAGCGATCGCGCGCATTTACATACTCAACATCAATGTGAAATTCTTCTTTAAACAACTTCACCAATCTTTCTGGCTCATACTTCCGCATAAAGCCTTGATCGATAAACATACAAGTTAATTGATCGCCAATTGCTTTATGCAGCAAAAATGCCAAAGTGGAAGAATCAACACCACCAGAAAGAGCTAATAATACCCGCTTCTCCCCAACTCTGGCGCGGATTTCTCGCACTGACTCTTCCACAAAAGCGGCTGTCGTCCAAGTTGGCTCACAATCACAAATATGGTAGACAAAATTGCGGATTAATGCTTTACCGCCAATTGAGTGTACAACTTCAGGATGGAACTGCACACCGTAGAGCTTTTTCTCATGGTGAGCGATCGCAGCACAAGGAGTATTATCAGTATGCGCTAATAATTCAAATCCCTCTGGCATCCGATTCACAGAGTCACCGTGACTCATCCACATGGTCGTGCCATCTTCCACATTCGTCAGCAAGTCAGTAGGATCATCTATATATAGTGATGCTTTACCATACTCACCTCTTTCTGCCCGCGCAACTTCGCCACCCAGTTGTTCTACCATCAACTGCATCCCATAACATACCCCTAAGACGGGAATACCTAATTTCCAAATCTCAGGATCGCACTTAGGGGCAAACTCGTCATAAACTGAGCTAGGACCACCAGAAAGAATAATCCCCTTGGGGTTGAGTGTGCGTAGCTGTTCCGCAGTAGTACGGTAAGAAAGAACTTCTGAATAAACTTGAGTTTCCCGAATGCGACGAGCAATTAACTCAGAGTATTGCGAGCCAAAGTCCAGAATAATGAGCATTTGGCGATTTAACTCACCCAAAGATTCTATTTGAGGTGGTATTTGTGTCTCGATTGTCACTTGTTGATCCTGATACTTGTTTACTGTTACAAATAGAGCGATGCAAAAGCAGCAACGCGAATTTTAAAAATCTTTTTAATCAAATGCGAGAGTTTTCAGCACCGTCAGCTTTTGGCTACGCAGGTTGATCAACAATTAAGTGGGTAGGGTGCGTTATGCTTCGCTAACGCACCCTACAAGTAGAGCCTTTGCGTAAGTCCAGCAAGGAGATATTTACTAGGCTAATAGCTGACAACTGATAACTCCATTAAATTTCCAGAGAAAATCTATTTATGTGGATTTATTAATTTTAAAGATATTTGATCTATTTTAGCACAATTGCGACAGCAAAAAATCCCCAGTTGTGCTTGTTAGGATAATTTGGCGATCGCGATCGAACAAAACAGACCCCACTTGCACAGTTTGGGCGCTATGAGTAAGGATATAAGCTTGTGAACGTTGGTCGATTTGGTGGGCGATCGCACGATAAACTAAATTTACCCAATCACTACCCGTAGAACTATCTACCTCACGAAGGTATTTCAACGCATCTTCTGCCGTAGCACAAGTCAAAATTTTCTGTAACATAGCTGTTGGCAAGCCTACTTGAGCAGCATAAGCCGTAAAAATTTCTAGCCGTCCATCAGCCAAATGATGATGAGTATGAAAAATACCTCCAGCAAGTTTAATTAACTTACCGTGATAGCCAAATAATAAAATTGCTGGTACTTTTTGCAACCCTGCCTCCACTAAAACAGATCCCAACCAGTTAGCAGTCTTCACAATTAATTCTGGTTTGATACCCATTTTTTGAGCCAAGTTTATGCCATTTTCTCCTACGCAAAAGACTAAAGCGGGAGGGGTCAGGGCAACGGATTTTGTAACGGATTTAACGGATGAGTTGTCGCAGGAGACGAGGAAGTTGTCAGGATCTTCATCCTCATTTTTCTTTTCTCTCCTCAACAGTGCTGCTTTGTGACGTACATCTTCTAAGCAAATTTCTAACTGTCCAGGCGCACTTAAAGGTTGAGAAATTCCTGTTGTACCTAGTAAAGATAGCCCCTCGACAACACCAAAGGCAGCGTTAGAAGTACGAATTGCAAGCGATCGCCCTTCTGGTAAAATAATTGTTACCTGAATCTTTTCCCCTGGTTCTATCCAAAGCTCTAAGTTTTTTTGGAATAACTTCTCAGCATAATTATAGATAGCCGCCTTACCATCAGCGTTTACCTGTCGTCCAATTCCTTCACCACCAAGCAACACAATACTTTCGGTTTGTTCCGCCTTTCCCCATGTAACTATTGCCCAGATCGGTGTATTGCGAGTTAAATCAACGTTATCACCTGGATCGCTACGAGTTATAGCCAACGCCATCCCATCCTGCAATTTAGCTACTTGTTCAATAGGAATTTCTACCGTCTGGGCAGGTGTAATTAAATCTATTTCCACCGCACAGACAGATTCATGCTGGCGCAAGCAACGCAACGCGGCAACAGCAGCAGCGCAAGCGAAAACTGGTAATGTATATCCCGAACGGGGTGGGTATACTGTCATCTTATATTTACCTTTCCGATGCGCGTCATATTTTGCGTAAATCTTGATTAGTTAAACTATGCCACTACCAGTTAAAGTATTTTAAAACAGGTATTTGCAGGCAAGATTTTAAAAGCGATCGCCTAATCCTAAGTTTTAAGTATAAATGCCTAAATTAAGCCTTTATTATACTTTTGTTTCAAAAGATTGAGAAATATATCTTTCTACGGGAAGCTGATCCCAGTTAAATTTCCCGTCTATAGTTCCAACAAGCGTATTAATCTTCTTTTTAAGCCAAAGATCAAAAACTCATATAATTAGCGAGGAGTTCAGTGGTTGCCCATTCTCAGCAATTTACTTCTGTAGTCGAGTTTGCCCCAGTTGAAACTATATCTCCTCTACTTGGAATGGATATAGCAGATGATACAACAATAGCACAAGCGAGTAATAACGTCAATCCTCCGAGCAAGCTATCTAAGTCAGTTATTCGCTCAAGCCTCAAAGCATCTACATGGGATGGAATTTTTGCTGTCATCTTCTCCAATATTACAGGCGGGGTATTGCTAAGTAATTTTTTATTACAGCTAGGCGCTAACCCGATGGAAATTGGGATGCTATGTTCAGTTCCCATGCTAGTAAATTTACTACAACCACTAGGAGCTTATATATCAGAACGAACTACCAGCCGCCACTGGTACAATATTTGGATATTCGCGCCATCAAGATTACTGTGGCTGATTTTAGTTATAGGAATTGCGTTTAATAACTGGCTGCACATCGCCCCCCATGACTTAGTAATCTGTACATTAGCAATATTATTAATTACTAATGTAGTCGGAGCATTAGGAAGTGCTAACTGGCTAACTTGGATGGCAGTTTTAGTTCCCCAAAAATTACGGGGGCGCTATTTTGGTATTCGCAATAGCGCGATTAGTTTAACCACTCTACTATGCGTACCAATATTAGGTGTAGCTGTATCCGTTTGCCCTGGTGGAACAATTAAAGGCTACGGTGTGATCTTGTTTCTGGGGGTAATAATTGGGTTGATTAGTTTAAGTTGCCAGTTTTTTATGTCAGATATTAACCCGAAAGAGCAGGCAATAAAACATAGTAGTAAAGACACTATTATCGGCTCTAGCTCAGGAGCAGAGGAAAAGCCAAACTTATCTTTATTAGAGCTTACCTCTCATTTTGATCCCAATTTTTTAAAGTTTTTGCTTTACTTTGGGTTTTGGGCATTTGCCGTTAATATTTGTACTCCCTTCTTTGGTCTTTACTTGTTGGACAACCTCAAGATTGATGTTACCTGGGTAACAATTTATAGCAGCTTAACATCTGCGGCTACCTTAGTAATGATGATTGTTTGGGGCAAGCTGGCAGATAGAATAGGCAATCGTCCTGTGCTAGTGTTTGTAGGGTTATTAGTAGGAATAACGCCTTTACTTTGGCTGGGGCTTGGTTCTGACAAAGTTTCTGTTTGGTTTTGGTTTCCACTTTTACACTTGTTTATGGGTGGAACTTGGGCAGCTATTGATTTGTGTACCAATAATTTACAAATGGTTGTTGCACCAGAACGCCATCAAGCAAGTTATTTTGCTATAGCTGCGGCGGTTAGTGGAGTAACAGGCGCACTAGGAACTACAGCAGGTGGTTTTTTGGCTCAATACACTCATTTTGGTGGTTTAACAACTGTATTCGCACTTTCGGCGGTTTTGCGGTTAGCTGCTTTATTACCGCTAATTTTTGTGCAGGAGAAGCGTAGCCAATCGCTTTTACAAGTAATGCAAGCGAGTATGTCAAATTGGCGATCGCTATTTCCGATTAAACCACAACTCGTTGCAGTTCCGGTTTCAGAATTGAAATTAACCGCAGATAAACGCCGATGAAATACAAATAAGTAGATCAACCTTAAAAAATATAAAACATCAAGTCCTCCTCCCTGTTGAGGCAGGGCTTGTTTCATTCTATAAAATTTCCTCAGCCTGGGCAGGCGGGCGCAAGTTAGTTTAGCTGTACCCCAAATTTTTCTCTTCTTGAACGTAAAATTATTAGAGTTGGTATCTTGTCTTTATTTTTTCTAAACTTGGTGTTGCCATGAAACCTCATAATGCTGAACTTTTCCAACAGCTTAGGGAAATTACCAAAAATCTTATATTTAGTAGCCAGAGTGATGATAAGTTTGAGCCATTTATGTGGGAAACAGATCAACAGGGAAACATGACATTAGAAAAGTTTCTTCAATCTGAAGGATTTCTATTTCCACTAAGAGCTAATACTCTTATAGAATTCGTTTCCTCATCAGCAAGCTGGAGTAGTTCGGGGAGTTCTACGCCCAATGAGGTTGCTAGAAAAATGAGTTTGAAATATACAGAAATCCTAGATTTTTTGAATGCTCACATGAAGATGCTAGAAATTTACCTAGTAAGCAACTTAGGTCAAGAAAATTCTACTATCCGTAAAGAAGCCGTAAAAACATCTAGAATTGGAAATCCTAATTTTTACTCGTTATCAGTAGATAAATTACATGATTCTTATAAAAGAGGAGAAACTTGTGTTGAGCAGGAAGCCTTTCATATTATTGTTTGTGAAACTTTTGAAGGTGAATGGTTAGGCATTGTTCCAAGAATGTCGTGTGGCGGGAGCATAAAAGGTGGACAAAGGTTTGTACTATCTGAACCTTTAGTCACGGAAAATACCATCAAAATTAAACAAAATTTGTCAGAACTTATTTTAGAATTAGAATTCACTGTAATTGAGTATTTAGCTTTCTACAGAAAGCAACAAGCTATTGTAGAAACTGGCAGTATAAAAGAAGAATTGCTATATAGATTGCTGGGATCTGTGGGATTCTTTAGAGCATTTACTTTTGAGGATTACTTTAATGAAGATTGGCGTAATTATCATCAATTTCGTCCCTTGGATGAGTTTCTTAGATCAAACTTGACTAACTTACAAGAATACATAGTAGGTTTAAATGCCAGGTATTTTATCTACAGCATTGGTCAGACAGAGGAAAAAGATGTCTTAGGTGTCTCAACGATGGCTACGTGGGGTTGAACATATAGGGGTCAAGACAAAATACGTGCCAAATTTTTAGAGACGTACATGGTACATCTCTACATCAAATATTTGTAGCAATAGCGCGGATCTCATTTTCCAAATTTGTATTATTCAGTATAAACCCCAAGGTTTATTTTCAAAAAACTGGCTAGACTTCGGGTAACGTTGCGAAGGTCAGACTCATCTTGACAATAAATTCAACATTAGAATCTGCCTCCTCGGAAAATTTTGATTTTTTCCCTCCAAATTATATGGAGACTACAATCCCAACACAAACGGTTATTTCCGTCGAGCAACAGCCGACTCTTAATAAACAAGCTATTCGTTCCAGCCTCAAAGCATCTAGCTGGGATGGCGTATTTGCGGCTATCTTTATTAGCATCACTGGTGGCGTTTTACTGAGTAACTTTTTGTTGCAGTTAGACGCAAGCCCAATTGAAATTGGGATGGTTTCCTCAGTGCCGATGGTAGTAAATCTGCTGCAACCCGTAGGCGCGTATCTCTCAGAGCGCACTACCTCTCGTCGTTGGTATGGAATTTGGATCTACGCTCCAGCACGGTTACTATGGTTAGTTTTAGTCTTAATTATTGCTTGGAATTGCTGGCATCACATTGAGTCGCACACTTTAGTCATTTTGACTTTAGTGATGGTATTAATCACAAATCTGATGGGAGCTTTTGGCAGTGCTTCCTGGCTAAGTTGGATGGCGGCGTTAGTTCCCCAAAAGTTGCGGGGGCGCTATTTTGGTGTGCGGAATAGTGCCACTAGCTTAACTAATCTCATTGGTGTACCACTGATGGGTTTAGGAATATCTCTTTTCCCAGGAGGGACTATTCAAGGCTATAGCTTATTCTTGCTGCTGGGAGTTGTGGCAGGACTGATGAGTTTAGGATGTCAGTTGCAGATGGCAGATGTTAATCCGCAACAGCAGGCAGTATTAGGAAAAGATCAAATATGTGCAACGGAGATTAAAGAGTCAAATTCTCTCCCACTTACTGGAGGCATCGAGCCTAACTTTTTACGCTTTCTGTTTTATGTGATGTGTTGGGCATTTGCTGTGAATGTTAGCGCCCCATTCTTCAACCTCTATCTGCTAGATAACTTGGGTATAGATGTTAAATGGGTAACAATCTATAGCAGCTTAATGGCTGGAGCTAGTTTGCTGATGTTGGTGGCTTGGGGGAAACTGGCAGATAGAATTGGCAACCGTCCAGTTTTAGTATTAGTAGGAATATTGGTAGCATTAACACCTTTATTTTGGTTAGGAACTAGCGGTAACTTTGTTTGTGTTTGGGTTTGGTTCCCACTGTTACACTTGCTTATGGGTGGGACTAATGCGGCTATTGATTTATGCAATAACAATTTGCTGATGGTAGTAGCACCTAAGAATAATCAAGCTAGTTATTTTGCGACGATTGCGGCTGTTGCTGGGGTAGGTGGCGCACTAGGAACTACAGCAGGTGGGTTTCTGGCTGAATTTGTAGAATACGGTGGTTTGCCAGGTTTGTTTGCATTCTCTTCTGTGCTACGGCTGGCAGCTTTATTGCCTATGATGTTAGTTCAAGAGAAGCGTAGTCAAACTTTGATGCAGGTAATGAGATCGCTCTTACCTATCAAACCTCAATTTGTTCCCATTCCAGCCCTGCAATTAGTTTCTCGCTCAAAATAACTATAATTAAGTTGCTGGGTGGAAATCAACTTAACCTGAAAGCTGGTCATTGATCTTTAGTCATTGGAAAACTTACATTAACTAGGCTCATCGCCTATGAGTTGATGACATAATCACTAATCTTGACAACTGATGTTTAATTACTCCCACCTACTTAATTGTTAATTGTTAATTGTTAATTGTTAATGAACCCTGTTGACTATCTCCGCATCAGCTTGATTGACCGTTGTAACTTTCGGTGTCAGTACTGTATGCCGGAAGGGTCAGAATTAGATTATCTTCTGCGCCAACAGTTACTAACCGATGAAGAACTACTGACGCTGTTACAAGAAGTATTTATACCAGTAGGTTTTACTAAGTTTCGCTTAACTGGTGGGGAACCGCTACTACGTCCAGGTGTGGTGGATTTGGTGAGTGCGATCGCATCTCTACCCCAAACTCAAGATTTATCCTTAACTACCAATGGCTTTTTACTCCCAAAGATGGCGCAAGATCTATACGATGCTGGTCTGCGTCGAATTAACATTAGCTTAGATTCACTGGTTGCAGAAACGTTTGACCAAATTATCGGCAATCGTGGTCGCTCTCGCTGGCAGGAAGTTTGGGCTGGGATTCAAGCTGCACACAGAGTAGGTTTTGACCCTCTCAAGCTCAATGTAGTAGTAATTCCCGATGTAAATGAGCAGGAAGTTGTAGATTTAGCTGCTCTTACTATTGAGCGCCAATGGCATATCCGCTTCATTGAATTTATGCCAATTGGCAACGCTGAAATGTTTAATACTCGTGGTTGGGTTCCTTCAGAAGAATTACGCCAACGCATCCGTGATGTTTATGGTTTGACAGAATCACAAATACGTGGTAACGGACCCGCAGATGTTTTTCAAATTCCAGGTGCTAAAGGCACACTAGGATTTATTAGTCAGATGTCAGAATGTTTTTGCGATCGCTGTAACAGAATGCGCTTATCCGCCGATGGCTGGTTGCGTCCCTGTTTACTAAACGAAACAAATCAAATTGATTTAAAAACCGCCCTCCGTGCTGGCATAGCTCCAGATCAACTCAGAGAGCAAGTGCGACAACTACTAGCTATCAAACCAGAAATTAACTTTAAGCAACGCGACTCCGGCGCTACTGGTGCATATACACGCACAATGTCGCAAATTGGTGGCTAAAAGCTATCAGCCTTCAGCAGTCAGCTTTGTAGTTGACTTGCTGCTTTTCTTCACATACTTAGATCAACCTGATAAATATCAGGAACCCAATAGCTGATAGCTGATAGCTGATAGCTGACAGCAATTATGCTTGACGTGAGTAGTACTCAACAACTAGCAATTCGTTGATAGTCAAAGCTACCCATTCACGCTCAACCAAACTGTTAACCTTACCAGTGAGATTGGTTTTGTCAAACTCTAGGTGGTTAGGAACGTTAGCTAAACCAGGATTCTGTAGGTTTTGTTGTACACGCTGGCGGGAAGCCTCGCGGTTTCTCACAGAAATTACTTCACCAGCACGGCATTGGTAGCTGGCAATATCTACCACACGACCATTAACGGTCACATGACCATGATTCACAAGCTGGCGGGCTGCTGGAATGGTAGGAGCCATCCCCATGCGAAATACGGTGTTATCCAAGCGCATTTCTAGCAGTTGCAGTAATACCTGACCCGTAGAACCACTGGCACGACGCGCTCTGCGGACATAACGCAGCAGTTGTCTTTCGGTTATGCCATAGTTAAAGCGTAGTTTTTGCTTTTCTTCTAGGCGGATAGCATACTCTGAACGCTTTTTGCGGTTCTGACCGTGCTGACCTGGTGCATAAGCACGGCGAGCAGTTTTGCGGGTTAAACCAGGTAGGTCGCCCAAGCGACGGACAATCCGTAAGCGTGGGCCTCGATATCGCGACATATAACTTCCTCTGTTGGCTCCTAATTAAACTTTACCCAAAAGTTCTAGTTTTACATACTTCTATCCTAAGTGTATAGAGTCTTAGGAAAAAATTTGTTAAACCAGTGAACAGCCAACACTCAAAAGGCAACATTATGAGAGTTTCAAATTTGAGAATTGTGTCCATGATTCCCAGTGCTACTGAGATTGTTGCTGCTTTGGGATTAACGGATGCTTTAGTTGGGCGATCGCACGAATGCGACTATCCCCCAGAAATCCAAAATCTACCTGTTTGTACCCAAGCACGATTAGATTCTAATCAACCCAGTGCAGTCATTGACAACAGTGTAAATGATTTATTGAAATCTGCACTCAGTATATATGATATTAAAGTTGATGTTTTAAAACAATTGCAACCAACTCACATCCTGACACAAGATCAGTGTGATGTCTGTGCTGTCAGTCTTGTAGATGTAGAAAAAGCAGTTGCTCAATTAACAAATAGTCAGCCCAAAATTATTTCCTTACACCCTAATTTATTAGCTGATATCTGGACTGATATTGATACAGTTGCTCAAGCTCTGAATACTGATTCTAACCGCTTAATAGAAGACTTACAAGCCCGCGTGAAAATTTGTGAGCAAAAAACACAAGCACTGATGGAAACTAAGCAGCCAACTGTTGCTTGTATTGAGTGGACTGACCCTTTAATGTTAGCAGGAAATTGGATTCCAGAAATGGTAAGAATTGTGGGAGGTCAACCACTATCTGTGGTATCAGGTCAACCATCACCAAAACTGGAATGGTCTACTTTGATTGCAGCTAATCCAGATATTATTATTTTCATGCCTTGCGGTTTTAATTTAGACCGTACACGCCAAGAAGCGCAATTATTAGCACAACGTCCTGAATGGGAAAATTTACGGGCAGTTCAAACAAAAAGAGTATACATTACTGATGGTAATTGGTACTTCAACCGTCCAGGGTCAAGACTTGTAGATTCTGTAGAAATTCTCGCAGAAATTTTACATAATGAAGTCTTTAGTTATGGATATGAAGGTAAAGCATGGCAGCATTTTTAGTCTGCGGCAATTACATAGTTATCTCAACATTTAACCGTTATTTGGAAAACAAAAGCGAGTATGACATTGCCATACCCACTTATTTATAGATGCAACTAGCAATCTTATTGAGGGGTAGAAATTTCAGGAATACCTCGAAGATCGGGAGCGGGCAAAATGCTTTGCTCTGTATCTGATGCCGATGGTTGACCATCAGGTGTTTCTACATTTAGTACTGCGTTAGGTGCATTAGTGAGAAACTGAATGGCAACTGCTACCTCCCGAAAAGGGCGATTTTGAAGGTAGTTAATTAGTGCTTCTCTTTGTTGTTCAGTAATTAGATAAACGGTTTGTTGAACTTTAGCCATAGTTTGTTATCTCACTATATTTATTCAGTAGAATGATAATCCGTTCTACACTTGATTTGCAAGCTTCTTGCTTTCAAACATTCTGCTCTATAGGAACTGGCAATACATGAGTATTTTCACTGAATTAACTTAAAAATCCCAAGTATGTAAGTTCTGAGTAACTCCCGAAGCGATCGCGAAGCGAGAAGAGCAAGCGATCGCACATTCACCAGTAAAATCAAATAGCACGCCGTTAAACTCAATAATTTATGTCTGCACCACTGGTACTTAACCTTTTAGAAGGTTCCGTCTCTTTTAGCTTTACCCCTGAAGCGGCTAAAGAATTACAGTCTACTCTCAATGAACTAATGCAACGCCTAAAAGCTAAAGTTGCGGCTGCATCTAGTGGCGCTACTGGTAGACCAACTCCCCAAAAGTCAGTGGAATATCAATATACTGGTGATGTATTTCTAGAAATTTTCTGCAATCCTAATATTTGGGCTACTCCGTTTGCAGCTAAAGTTTTGATTACTCTGCGCGATGACCGTATTCGTTTGACTACTGAAGCAGAATTAACTCGTGTGGTTGATGATGTTAGTCAATATCTGGATAATGTCGGCTAGTTTAGTACTTGGATGTCAAAATTGATTTAATTATCTTCCTGTCGGAAGATGGCTTTAACGTTCCGATTTGCCAACAATACACAAGAGTCTAGGCATTAGTGTTTCCTTGATTGGTAGCACTAGGTCTATCTCTAGTCGTCAGAAAAAGAGCAAGCTTCGACTTGCGATATTTTGATAACGATCAAACATACATTAATCATTCCTACTCAGAGGATACATGAACTCTGGTCATCTGCTTCAATTAATGCAAAAAGGGTTGCGCGTGACAATAGGTGCGACAACTTCTTTGGTGGAAACTATACAAGACCCTCAAAAGCGAGAAGAAAATCTTTCTCAGCTTAAGTCAGAATTAACTGAAAAAGTACAACAGTGGGAAGAAAAAGGAGAGGTTACTGAGCAAACTGCTCGGAGTTTTGTTGACTCTTTCGTAAGACAACGAAACAATCCTACTTCTGCAACAACAGAAAACCCTTATGAATCGGTAACACCTCCAAACTCACCTACTCCGCCAAACGTGCAGCAAGATATTCAGGAATTAACTGATCAATTAGCTGCTTTAAGGTCGGAGTTGGAGAAGTTACGCGAGACTGAGTGATGATGTTCTTTTTGCCTTCAGGAGGTACGCAATATTTGTGTGCTTCCTCAAGGTAAGTACTCAGTAGCAAACTATTGATAGCTTTTTTACTTGACTAATTAAATATAGTTTAATCAAAAATTTATTTTTGATTTGGGTGAAAAACGGAAGAAGCGATCGCTCACCCCATTATTCATTAAGAAAATCACTAATTAATTAAAAAACACCCTCAAAAGTCAATGAGTCCAGTGTAATAACACTAGACTCATTTTAGGTTTTGAGTTTGATCACTCAATGAGTTAAATTTCAAAAAATTAATAGTTCACAACTAAGGGTGGACAGATTTCGCAGGTTGAAATTTTTATCTTCAACTATCGACGCATCATTACTAGACCTTTGTTTGGCTTGACTCTTTTCACAGAAGTACTTCGCCACTTTTATTTCGTCTAAGTTGAGCTTCTTACTGCGATCGAGCTTCTGACAGGAGACACCATGTCTTCGCTCTTGGTTGGTTTATCCAGTTGCTTATTCCTGGTTGGTGCCTACTATTTAAATTAGCATAATGGCTATTAATATCAATTAGTTGTTTACGAAAATTTACAGAATGTTGATCGTAAATAGCTGATGACAACTGGTAGCTGTGAAGCCTAGACAGAGCAAGGAAAATAAAAAACTGACGGCTGATAGCTGAATGCTGACTGCTATAAATAGAGATTAACTGCCAGCTTGGGTAAAGAAATGTAAAAATGGATAAACGAGTTAAATCAAATGACTAGCTAGTTTAATCTAAATACTTATGTCTTCTTCCCCACAGTACCGTAGCGGTAACGAAATTCGGCAAACATTCCTAGACTTCTATGCTCAACGTGGGCATCAAGTTCTGCCTAGCGCGTCTCTAATACCGGAAGATCCTACCGTACTGCTGACTATTGCGGGGATGTTGCCGTTTAAACCAATTTTTCTGGGACAGAGAAATTCTGAGTTTCCCCGCGCTACTTCTTCCCAGAAATGTATTCGGACTAATGATATTGAGAATGTGGGACGCACTGCACGTCATCACACATTTTTTGAAATGTTGGGTAATTTCAGCTTTGGAGACTATTTTAAGGAACAAGCGATCGCATGGGGTTGGGAGTTATCCACAAAAGTATTTGGTTTATCCCCTGAAAACCTAGTTGTCAGCGTGTTTGAAGACGACGACGAAGCGTATGCTATTTGGCGCGATCAAATTGGCGTTGCTGAAAAGCGGATCAAACGCATGGGCGCAGATGATAACTTTTGGGTATCTGGCGCGACTGGTCCTTGTGGTCCTTGTTCAGAAATTTACTATGATTTTCACCCAGAAAAAGGTGATGACAATATAGATTTAGAAGATGATTCTCGGTTTATCGAGTTTTATAACTTGGTGTTTATGCAATATAACCGAGATGCAGAAGGTAATTTAACACCTTTGCAAAATAAAAATATTGATACGGGTTTGGGTTTGGAACGGATGGCGCAAATCCTCCAAAAAGTGCCGAATAATTACGAAACTGATTTAATTCTCCCAATAATTAAGACTGCGGCGGAAATTGCGGGGCTTGATTATGCCCAGAGTGACGAGAAAACTAAGGTATCTTTAAAGGTAATTGGGGATCATGTGCGATCGGTTGTTCACATGATTGCTGATGGTATCCGCGCTTCTAATGTGGGTCGTGGTTATGTGTTACGGCGATTAATTCGGCGGGTGGTGCGTCATGGGCGGTTAATTGGGATTTCAGGAGAATTTACGCCTCAAGTTGCGGAAAGTGCGATCGCACTTTCTGAATCAGCTTATCCCAATGTGCGTTTGAAAGAAGCTGCAATTAAAGCGGAATTGCAATTAGAAGAAAACCGTTTCCTGAAAACTTTGGAACGTGGCGAAAAACTCTTAGAAGAAATTATCGCCCAAACTAAACAACAAGGTAAGCAAGAAATTAGTGGGGAAAGTGCCTTTACTTTATATGACACTTACGGATTCCCCTTAGAATTAACTCAAGAAATTGCTGAAGAACAAGGTCTTACTGTCGATCAGACAGGTTTTGAGACTGAAATGCACAAGCAAATCGAACGGGCTAAGGAAGCACACGAAACGATTGATTTAACTGTGCAAGGTTCCTTAGATAAGTTAGCGGAACATATCCACGCAACTGAGTTTTTAGGTTACAAACAAGCTGCTGCTAATGCCAAAATTGAAGTTTTGCTGGTAGGTGGTAAGTCGGTAGAGGAAGCAGAAGCAGGAACGGATGTGCAAATTGTCCTTGACAAGACACCATTTTATGCGGAGTCAGGGGGACAAATAGGCGATCGCGGTTATATTTCTGGTGATGCAATTGTAGTGCGTGTAGAAGATGTGAAGAAAGAATCAGATTTCTTTGTTCACTTCGGACGCATTGAACGCGGTACATTACGAGTAGGGGATGCAGTCAACGCCCAAATTGATCGTAGTTGTCGCCGTCGCGCCCAAGCAAATCATAGTGCAACTCATTTATTGCAAGCTGCGTTAAAGAAGTTAGTTGATGAATCCATTGGACAAGCTGGTTCACTTGTATCTTTTGATCGCTTACGCTTTGACTATTCCTTTAACCGTGCGTTAACACCGGAAGAGGTGCAACAAGTTGAGGAACAAGTTAATACTTGGATTGCTGAAGCGCATACTGCCCACATTGAGGTAATACCATTAGCAGAAGCTAAAGCTAAGGGTGCAGTTGCCATGTTTGGTGAAAAGTATGGCGATGAGGTGCGCGTGTTAGATTTCCCAGGCGTTTCAATGGAACTTTGCGGGGGAACTCATGTTAGCAATACTGCGGAAATAGGAGTATTTAAAATTATCTCCGAAAGTGGTGTTGCTGCGGGTGTGAGAAGGATTGAGGCGGTTGCAGGGTCTTCTGTACTAGATTATTTAAATGTACGGGATAAAGTAGTTAGGGAATTAAGCGATCGCTTTAAAGCTAAACCTGAAGAATTACCGGAACGTATTACCAACATCCAAAACGAACTTAAAACAACGCAAAAAGAACTAGAAACCCTCAAAGGACAACTTGCTGTTGCTAAATCCGATCAATTATTAGCACAAGCTGAAACTGTAGGCGATTTTAAAATTATCGTCGCGGAAATGTCAGGCGTAGATCCAGAATCTCTGAAGACAGCAGCAGAAAGATTAGTGCAAAAATTAGGTGAAGGCGCGGTTATTTTAGGGTCAATTCCTGAAGCCGATAAGGTTAGTTTAGTAGCAGCTTTTAGTCCTGTTGTCAACAAAAAAGGCTTGCAAGCTGGTAAATTTATTGGTGCGATCGCTAAAATCTGCGGTGGTGGTGGTGGTGGCAGACCTAACCTTGCTCAAGCAGGTGGACGCGATCCTAGTAAACTAAAAGAAGCCCTTGAAACCGCCCAGAAACAGATAATTGATCAGTTGGCAACGGATGTGGCAACGGATGGTTAATCTGCTGTGTACTTGAACATTACGCTTTTTAACGGATATAACGGATGGTTGATCTGCTATGTAAAATAACTGTGGCTACTCACAGATAACTTATCCGTTAAATCTTTACTCCTCTCTCCTCCCCCCTCTCTCCTCCCCCCTCTCTCCTCTCTCCTCCCCCCTCTCTCCTCCCCCCTACCCGATATGGCTAAAATCAACCCCTACACCCTCCAAATGCAAGTTACCCGTATGTTTCAAGACGGGCAAGGCTTCTTTGCAAGCATGAAAGTACAAGATTGGCTGCGGGAACGTAATGAAGATCCAGCTACATACGATATTATCTTTCATCAAAAGCCCGCACCACCAGGATCAAAAGAAGTAATTTCTATTGAAATTGAACTGCGTCGCAAAGATGGAAAACCTGTAGATTCTTGGTTACAAGAACAAGTAAATCATCACGCCTAAATAAAAAATAGCCTGCTTAGGCTACGGATTGAAATGTAATAGTTAATACAGGTAGCGTTTAACCGCAATTATCGCACAATTGTAATATTTTCGTACTTCAAAGAGGGTTTACGTTTTTTCTCAATGGATTTGTAATATTTGACGTAATTAACTAATCGGTATTGGTACATAAATTTGAGTTTACCCATTGGTTTGGGATTTTGCCCGTAGTTGTTTCCACATGGCATAGATGCCCAAATACCACCAACTTTGCAGACAGCATTTTCAAAGCGCCCAGCTTTGACATCTGCGATCGCGCCTTTTTGGATGATAAAATATAATGCTATTTTGTCTTGAGAACGTGGGGAAAAGTCTTTTAATTTCAACTTATATTTTAAGCTATCCCAATTAAAATCCATTACTTGGTAGCGCCCAGCAGCCGTTGAACAAACGATGCGTGTGTTGATTGAGGCACATTGTTTAATTTTTGGGTGTTTGGACAAGTTGCTAAATTTACCATTGAAAACCAAAGTGTGGTATCCTTTTTTAGCTACTGTGCCTGTTTCTGCCCATGCGATCGTATCGAGAAAAGCTTTAACCCTAAGTATTTTGAGATCAGCAGATAGT
>JBARVL010000050.1:0-21684 GCA_049646245.1 Crinalium sp.
TTATTTCGGAAAGTGACAGAAGAGGGATACAGCAGTTCCTTCTGTTATGAGGTACGGTCAGAAATTACCAACATTATTTCTTACAGTCGCTACCACTATATTGGGTGTACCTCACTACTGCGGGAACTGCTGTAAATAAAGAAAATAAGGTTATTAATGCTAATTCCCAAGGCTGAAAATGCGGTTATTGATATTCGTAAACTGCGTGATTACTGCCTCAATTCCGAACATGATGAAGGTAAGCATAAAGCTCGACTATTTTCATCAATATTAGGTATGACATCAGATAATGCTGAAGAGCTACGTCAGATCCTTTTAGAAGTTGTCAAGATTCAAGATGCTCGTTTAGGAAGACAAGATGAATTTGGACAACGCTACACCCTTGATTTTACCCTCGAATGGCAAAATAAAAGCGCAACTATTCGTAGTGGCTGGATTATTGAAAATGGTTCTGATATTCCCAAATTAACAACCTGCTACCCTCTTTAATATCTAGAGGTGAAACAAAATGACAACAAACACAATTAAATTGCTTGATGTAGTAGCACTGACCGTTGACCTTCCTGAGTACAATCTCTGGTGCGGACAAGTCGGTACAGTGGTTGAAATTTTAGCGAGTGGTGCTGCTTTTGAGGTTGAATTTAGCGATCGCAATGGACGAACATACGAATCTGTCGGTTTGCGTCCCAATCAAATTATGGTATTGCATTTTGAGCCAGTGTCTACTGTTGCTGTCTGAACTCTGAATCCATTTCGCGGTGTAAAGGTGGTAACAGCAGAAGAGTTTTTGCAGACAGTTCAAACAGAACAACTTAATGAATAAAACATGGCATACAACAAATAATAGCTATTAAATTGATCATAATGCCTCAGTTCCCCGTATCGGTGCGTTACGGCTAATGCCATAACAAACCCTGCCAAATCCAAAATTGACGAGACACAACAATGGGAAAACCAACAGGATTTATCGAATTTATCCGCGAATTACCGTCTGACGTTGCACCGAGCGATCGCATTCGCAACTGGGACGAATTCCACCTCCATCTGCCAGAGGAAAACCTCCGCACCCAAGGCGCACGCTGTATGGACTGTGGTATCCCCTTTTGCCACACGGGTACTGTTATCAGTGGCATGGCTAGTGGTTGCCCAATTAACAACCTGATCCCCGAATGGAACGATTTAATTTATCGCGGACTTTGGAAAGAAGCACTCGATCGCTTACACAAAACTAACAATTTCCCCGAATTTACTGGTCGCGTTTGCCCTGCACCATGCGAGGGTTCTTGCGTACTTGGTATTAACAACCCGCCAGTTACGATCAAGAATATTGAGAATGCGATCGCAGATAAAGGCTGGGAAGAAGGCTGGATCAAACCCGAACCCCCAACCAAACGCACTGGGAAAACAGTTGCCGTCATCGGTTCTGGTCCTGCTGGTCTTTGCGCTGCTGCACAACTCAATAAAGCAGGTCATTGGGTAACAGTTTTTGAACGTGCCGACCGTCCAGGCGGTCTACTCATGTACGGTATCCCCAACATGAAGCTAGACAAACAAAAGGTTGTCAAGCGTCGCCTCGACATTCTTGAAGAAGAGGGCGTGAAGTTTGTCTGCAACACCGAAGTCGGTAAAGATTTACCTGTTGAAAATCTCCTCAAAGAATTTGACGCAGTAGTACTCTGCACAGGTGCTACAAAACCCCGCGACCTCCCCATAGAAGGTAGAGAGTTACAGGGTATCCATTTCGCAATGGATTTCCTCACAGCCAACACAAAGGCAATTCTGGACAATAACAACAGTTTCATCACTGCTGAAGGTAAAGATGTCGTGATCATCGGCGGTGGCGACACTGGTACTGACTGCGTAGGTACTTCAATTCGTCACGGCTGCAACAGCCTTGTCCAGCTAGAAATTATGCCTCAACCGCCATCAGAACGTGCGGCTGACAACCCCTGGCCCGAATGGCCCAAGGTTTACAAGATGGACTACGGGCAGGAAGAAGCCGCCGCCAAATTTGGTGATGATCCCCGTGCTTATACGACCACAGCGACCAAGTTTGAGGGCGACGAAAACGGCAAAATCAAAGCCGTCCACACCGTACAAGTGCAGTGGGAGAAAAACGAAAAAGGTCAATTTATTCCTAAGCACATCCCTGGAACTGAAAAAGTTTTACCAGCGCAACTTGTTTTACTAGCAATGGGTTTCCTTGGCCCCGAACAACCACTGCTTGATGCTCTCGGCATCGAACGCGACCAGCGCAGCAACGTAAAAGCTGAATACGGCAAATACTCTACCAGTATCCCTGGTGTCTTTGCTGCTGGCGATTGTCGTCGGGGTCAAAGCTTAATTGTTTGGGCTTTCAATGAGGGTCGTGGTGCTGCCCGTGAGTGTGATTTTTACCTGATGGGTGCTACTGATTTACCTTAAGGTAAATTAAATTTGTTGTAGAGACGCGATATATCGCGTCTCTACAGTAATTGTGGCGATCGCAATTCCGTGAATAGCTACCCAACCCCTAAAACTAATCGTTGATAATTATGCCTTCCCAATATCAGCCACGCCGTAAAGAAATTCTCCGAGGGGTTTTGTCCGTATGTCTGATCATTGTTGGCATCACCCATTTTATCCGACCAGAGCAATTCGCCCGCATTGTGCCGCCACCGTTTCCCCCCTTCGCTTCTGTCTACATTAGCGGTTTCTTTGAAATTCTCGGCGGCATTGGTTTACTAATTCCATCCGTCAGCGTGGCAGCAGCATGGGGACTGATTTCCCTATTTATTGCTGTCTTCCCTGCTAATATCTATATGACTTTACACAACATCAAGATTGATGGCATCCCCCAAAATCAAGCTCTTTATTGGGCAAGATTGCCTTTCCAAGCAGTGTTGATTGCTTGGGCGTATTGGTATACACGCTCTCCAGAAAAGCAACCAGGAGCGCAGTAGGTGGCAGATAAAGCTGAGTCCTTGAATAATCAGTAAAAAGACTTCATCCGTCACTGTTCACTGTTTACTGGTTACTGGTCACTCTTCACTGTTTACTGGTCACTGGTCACTGTTTACTGAGAAGAAGTATTAACGCTATATCGCTAGGTAGTCCACAGTTTTTGCTACTTAACTTACATTAAACAAGTGGTTTATCAAATATCCGCTAATTTATGAATCATGTTTTACGGGTTGGAATTGTTGACGATCATGAACTAACTAGAGCCGCGCTGAAGTTAGCGTTGCTTCAAGATAGTTCCTTGGAAGTCATTTTTAGTGCTACTAACGGTAATGAAGCTATTGAAATGGTCAAGGAACATGATCCAGATGTAGTAATTATTGACCTGCAAATGCCATCTTTAGATGGGCTAAGTGCGTCTACTCAAATCAAAACGCTGAATTCTAAAACTAAAATTATTATTTACACATCAGTTGAAGATCCCCAAGTGGAAGTAATGGTTCAAACAGCACCTGTTGATGCTTTTTGCCCAAAAAACGCCCCCACAGAAAAATTAGTTTCTCTAATTAAAGAGATAGCCAAAACCGAAGATTAATTGACATCCATCCCCGTCGTGAACGAACGGGGATTCCTAAAACAAGCTCAATTGAACTGGTTTAAAGGTGGTTGACGCTTCATTGGAAACTGCTGATTTTACACCAGTCTGACACTTCCTCTGCAATCCGTTTTTCGTCTCAGTATGTCCTACCGCGACGTTTAAAATATTAGTTGAAGCAATAACTAACCCAAGCTGGTACTTAGTTGGCATACAAGTTAAATTCTCACAGGGAATAACTTATGATGCACGAGTAAACTCAGGAACTTTCACCTGGGTTACTTCCACAACAGCACCCAAAGAGGTGATTTTGTCCTAACTTGGTTAGGACATCACTATATGTTATACAATACGTTATACATAGTTTAATATGTATAACGAGATGCCAAATAAACTTTTAACCGTCCGAGTTTCTGACGAGTTGTCAAATGCGATCGCGCAGTTAATGGCAGAAACCGGACTCGATAAAACCGCAATAGTCCACAAATTGCTCAAAATTGGATTAGAAGTCGGTATTGAACATCAACCTGTTATAGAACCTGCTCAAACAAGCCGTTTAGCAGAAAATGCCCTTAACCCACGTATTGAGCAGATCATCGATCAGCGTATAACAGAACGTCTTACAGAAATGGAAAATCGTATAACAGATCGTGTAACAGAACGCTCAAAACGTATAACAGACGAAATGGGGGAGTAGCCAGCCTGAGAGCAGAGTTAGAATCTCTCAGGCAGAAGTTAAAAAAAACACAAGAACGAATTAAAGCACTCAATGATGCCATAGATCACAAAGACAAATTAGTTAGTTATCACTACCAAGGCAAAATTACTGCTGAATTAAAAGTAAATGAAGCTAGTAGTGAAAACGAAGCTCTAAAACTTACAACAGAACAGCTTCAACAACAGCTACAACAAGCTTTAATGACTGAACAGAGGCGAAATTCAACTTCTACATCAACACCTCCCACCTTACAAGAACCAGCGTCTTTACTAAACGTACTTAAGGAAAAACTTCCAAAAAGCAAAACCAGCCTAAGAGATGTTGAGGTAATTTTAGATTATCTAGAATCCTTACAAAATTGATGGAAGTAGCTCAAATTTTGGACTACACAAGACAACGGTAAAATTACTCTTGTAGGGGCGGGTTGCACGTAGAGACGCGTTGGCGAAGCCTGCTCGTAGCGCATAATTTCGCGTCTCTACTATACCTCCAAACCATTGATATATAGCAACTGCCAGGGCGCTTAAGGCATAAGCCCGCGCAGGCGGGCTTTGTTTGTATGGTTCCCCAGCCTTGAGGCTGTGGGGGAAAAAGTGGCTATATAAGCAATTAGAGTATTTTCAAGCCAAAAGAAAGATAGAATTGATAATTTAATCAGAGTTCCGTGTTGGGTGGTAGTTGCGAGGGGCGTTGGTGAAAACGAGTATAACCAAACCAAGCAGCACCAGTTAAAAGTAGCAAGTATGGGCTATAAGCAATTAACCAAATACCTAACTTAAGTAAATTAGTAGTTAAAGCACCGACAGAGTAAGTCGCCTGATTCCAAGATTCTTGAACTTGCAATCCTAAAGCACGTTCTGGTAATGTACTAGCGATCGCTTCTTCTAAACTTAATGTAATTGTAGAATAAGCTACCTGATTGCGTAGACTCTTTAACTGCGCGTCTAACTGTTCAATAGATTGACGTACCTGACTAAGTTCTTTAGAAACTTGCAACACATTGGGAATTGACCCCGCACGTTCCATAATTTTAAGTAAAGTGCTTTCTTGTTTGCGGAAATTCCTTAGTCGTGCTGCATTATCTACTAATTGATTACTCACATCCTCCGCCGTTAGTGTGCGACGTTCTACTGTTCCCAGTTGCGCTATGCTGTCTAAAGTGCTTTCTAACTTTGCTTGAGGAACCCGCATTTGCATCGTAGCGGTTTGACCATAATTTTGTTGATAAGGCTTATTACTTTCTAAACTTAGTAAATCTCCTTGCTGTTTTTGAATCAGTTGAGAGACAGCACGAATGCTTTTATCAATTGAATTGACGCGCAATGCTAATTCAGCTTTTTTGACAAGTTGGGAACGTGAAGCAGGTGCTTGTGCCTTAGCTGCACGCCCCTGTGTTGGTGCTGTTTTTGCAGCATCCATCACCGCCATATTATTACCACCAGCCACATCAGCAGAGGATTCAGCCGCCTTTTCTGGCATAGGCGCTGACATTGGTGCTTGTCCTGCGTTATCTGCGGCGGAAGCGCAACTGCTTAAAACTATTGTTGCTAGTATTGCACAGGAAGCTAAAGAGGGTTTGAAATTGGCAGAAATTGAGCGGTTCACAATTACCCCCACTATTTATATGTATCGCTAGTATGGCTTACCTGCAAACTTGTTATATGTAATGTTGCAGTTTACGCAACAAGGTTAAATGTGATGGAAACACCAATCTCTCGTATGCAAGCGGTGCAGTCGCCCATTATTCCTGTAATTGGGGAACTGATTCGCAACAACCCTGGAACGATATCACTGGGACAAGGCATAGTTTATTATGCACCACCACCACAAGCGATCGCACAAATATCTCAATTTCTTAGTGATCCAACTAACAATCAATACAAAGCTGTTGAGGGAATTCCTCAATTACTAGCAGCAATTAAAACAAAATTGCAAGCATTTAACGGTATTGAAATTAATCATCAAAACTGCATTGTAGTGACAGCAGGCAGCAATATGGCGTTTATGAATGCTATTTTGGCGATTACTTCTTTAGGAGATGAGATTATTCTGCAAACACCTTACTATTTCAATCACGAAATGGCTATAACAATGGCGGGTTGTCGTGCAGTACTTGTACCTACAGATGAAAATTACCAACTACGTTTAGATGCGATCGCACAAGCTATTACCAGTAAAACACGCGCCGTAGTTACAATTTCACCTAATAATCCTACAGGTGTCGTCTATCCAAAAGAAACATTACAGCAAATTAACGATCTTTGTCGCCAGCATGGAATCTACCACATCAGCGATGAAGCTTACGAATACTTTACTTATAACGATGTCAAGCATATTTCCCCTGGATCTTTTTCTGGTAGTAACTCCCACACTATTTCTTTATATAGTCTTTCCAAAGCTTATGGTTTTGCTAGTTGGCGGATTGGTTATATGGTAATTCCAGAACACTTGTTAGTAGCAGTGAGGAAAGTTCAAGATACAATTCTGATTTGTCCACCAGTAATTTCTCAGTACGCAGCATTGGGAGCATTACAAGCAGGAATGGATTATTGTTTAACTCATATCAGTGCGATCGCAAATATCAGACAGCTTGTACTAAATGCCCTTTCCAGCTTAGAAAATTTATCTACAATTGCCCCTGCTAATGGTGCTTTTTATTTTTTAATAAAAATTAATACAGAAATGGATGCCTTGGAATTAGCAAAGCAACTAATTAGCGAACATCTAGTAGCAGTAATACCAGGGACAACCTTTGGCATGGATAATGGTTGTTATTTGCGGGTTGCCTATGGAGCGTTACAAAAAGAAACAGCAGCAGAAGGCATTGAGCGGTTAGTCAAAGGTTTGCAAACAATTTTATAACTTGTCATAGGTCACTGTTGACTGTTGACTGTTGACTGGTGACTTTTGCCTAAATTTAAGGTATTAAAGCCATCATCCTAGAATACCGGAATAGACCCATACTACCTTGTAGCTTTTAATTAAACCAATAGCACGATGTCACGCTCACCCAAAGTTAAAGATATTCAAGCCCATAAACGCCTGTCACCTAAAAATAGTTCTAAACGTATAGCTAATATTAATCCTAATCCGCAAAATCGCTATCTGATGTTACAAAGAAACCCTCAACCACGTAGAGAACCTGTAAACAACTCACCAAGCCATCCTCGTGTGATTCATCGAAAACCGCCAGTAATTAGACAGCGACGCAGTAGAAACAAATTGTTGGTGGGTGCAGCTATCTTGATTTCAGCAATATCTGGTGCTTTTTTAGCCGCAGCTTATCCCACGAAACCTTATCAACAAGGCGAACTTTCTCCCAGAGCAGCCGCCGTCTTTAATGATGAAAGCTTTGTAAATAGTACTTTGCTTATACCATCACTTACCCGACCTGTCAATATCTTAGTTTTAGGGATGAGTGTATTACCACCCGACATAAATCAGCCTGACTCTTCTACACGCGAAAAAGGTTACTTAGCGCAACAACGCTCAGTAGATGGTCTTTCCGATACCATGCTGCTAGTACGGTTTAACCCAGAAACAAAAGGTATTACTATTGTTTCAATTCCTAGAGATACCCGTGTCACAATAGCCAATCGTACTCACAAAATTAATGCCGCTAATAAAATTGGTGGCAGAGCTTTAGCAGCAGAAGAAGTGACTGAATTACTTGATAACCAAGTCAAGATAGATCGTTTTGCCCGAATTAATGTATTAGCCGTTGGTAAGATAGTTGATGCTTTGGGAGGTTTAACAATTAATGTTCCCAAAGACATGAAATATACAGATGAATCTCAACATTTATACATTAATTTAAAAAAAGGAAAACAACACCTTAATGGCGACCAAGTAATGCAGTTTCTACGTTTTCGTAGTGATGCTAATGCTGATATCGGTCGTGTAGAACGGCAACAAAGTGTAATTCGTGCTTTAATTCAACAATCTCTTAATCCTATAAAATTAGCTGGTATTCCTCATGCGCTTTCTGCCGTTAAACCAGATATAGATACTAATTTAACTGTTGAAGAATTAGCAGGATTAGTTACGTTTGCTGCTCAAATAGACCGTTCAAATATGCAAGGGATAGTTTTACCAGGCGCTCCTAATGGTACTGGTAGACGTTCTGTTAGTTACTGGTTGCCAGATAGCGATCGCATTCGTGAAATGGTGCAAAAATACTTTAATTAGCTCAAGGATTAAAAGGGTTTTCTATCGTTCAAACCCCCTTTTTAAGGAACTTAGATATTAACAGGTTATAGTTTAAAGGTTATCCGATTTACGAATAAGCAAGTTTTGAATGAGTTTGAAAGTGTTTGTGAACAGATTTTAAGTTTGATCCCCCCCAGCCCCCCTTTTTAAGGGGGGGAAAATCAAAGTCCCCCTTATTAAGGGGGATTTAGGGGGATCTTACCCACAGAAACGGAGCCAATAAAGTTTAAAAACACACCCTAGCCTTAAAAGATGGGGAAAAATCAAAGTCCCCCTTTTTAAGGGGGATTTAGGGGGATCTTACCCACAGAAACGAAGCCAATAAAGTTTAAAAACACACACTAGGAAAGTATAACTATTCCCCTGTTGCACTAATCGTGTCATCCTAATCAAAGAATCGGGGGAAATACCATGTCAACAGAAGTACAAAAACCCAAAGTAGTAGTTGTTGGTGCAGGTTGGGCTGGTTTAGGCGCAACTTATCATCTAGCATCACAAGGTTATGATGTCACACTGCTAGAAGCGGGTAATTATCCAGGCGGATTAGTTGCAGGATGGAAAACCGCAGGGGGAAAATCTGTAGAAGCAGGTATTCACGGTTTTTGGTATCCTTATAAAAATATTTTCTCTCTAGTTAAACAGTTAGGGTTAAATCCTTTTACAAATTGGACTCGTTCTTCCCAATATTCTCCTTTTGGTTTAGAAGTTGAATCACCAATTTTTCAAGATTTACCAAGACTTCCAGCACCGCTAGGTACTTTTCTCTATACTCAATTTCAACGCTTACCATTAGTTGACCGCCTTAGCGCGTTACCCCTACTTTATTCAGTAATTGATTTCGATAACTCTGATGAAGCTTGGCGACGTTACGACTGGGTAACAGCGAGGGAATTATTTAAGGATTTTCAAGTTTCTGCCAGATTATATCGTGATTCTTTTGAGCCAATGTTGTTGGTAGGTTTATTTGCACCTGGGGAACAATGTTCCGCAGCAGCAACTTTAGGGATGCTTTACTATTTTATCTTGGCGCATCAACCAGATTTTGATGTGGTTTGGTGTCGCGGAACAGTGGGAGAAATGATCTTTCGCCCTTGGGTAAAACGTATTGAAGAAGCTGGCGCAAGATTATTAGCTAATAAAAGAGTTACTGACGTAATTATTGATAGTAATGGTAATGCGACGGGTGTTGTTTGTGGTGAAGAAGTATTTGATGCAGATGCAGTAATTTTTGCAGTTGGCGTTAGTGGGATGCAAAAGATTGTTAGTAATAGCCGTAGTTTGCAAGGTCGCAAAGAATTTCGGGATATTATGAATTTAGGGGCAATTGATGTCCTTGCAACTCGGTTATGGTTTGACAGGAAAGTTTCTATCCCTCGTCCTTCTAATGCTTGTTTTGGTTTTGATGCAACTACAGGTTGGACATTTTTTGATTTAAATGGGTTGCATGATGAATACCGCGATGCACCTGGAACTGTAATAGAAGCAGATTTTTATCATGCTAATCAGTTTTTACCTTTAAGTGATCAGGAAATAATTCCCATTGTGCATAATTATTTGACTACTTGTGTGCCAGCTTTTCGTCATGCCAAGGTAGTCGATAGCAGCGTAATTAGATTACCCCGTGCGGTAACACATTTTGCCCCTGGTAGTTATCAGTATTTCTTACCAGCAGTGACGAGTTTTGATAATGTGTTGATGAGTGGTGATTGGGTTATTACTCGTCATGGTTCATGGTCGCAGGAAAAGGCTTATGTTACTGGTTTAGAGGCGGCAAATTTAGTAATTGATCGTTGTGGAGTTGGGAGGAAGGCTAATATTATTCCAGTAGAGGTTGATGAACCGCATATTCAGGCTGGGCGGAGTCTTAATCAAACTTTCCGTGAATTTACTAACAGTCTTTTACCGGATTTTTGGCTACCTTAGATACATAAGCTTTTATAGCAGTCAGCTATCAGCGTAGAGACGCGAAATTTCGCGTCTCTACATCCT
Source organism: Crinalium sp. (assembly GCA_049646245.1). Taxonomy (GTDB): domain Bacteria; phylum Cyanobacteriota; class Cyanobacteriia; order Cyanobacteriales; family PCC-9333; genus Crinalium. The sequence goes on from JBARVL010000050.1 coordinate 10,452, forward strand.
GCGCCAATGTTTACAATGTTTCAGCAGAGAAACTTTTAAAAGCCTTAGCTACTATATCTAAATATGTATCTTAACTCGCAACCTGCACAATTACCTACTCCCGTTAAAACTTTTCCAGTTGATGCTTTATCTGTGCGCGTATATCAGCAAGAATCAGATCTCGCTGATGATGCTGCACAGATAGTGCATGATTATTTAAAGGATAAAATAGCTGAAAATGGCAGTGCTGCGGTTATTTTAGCAACGGGTAACTCTCAAATCAAGTTTTTAGAAGCTTTAATTGCTTTGGGGGGTGTAGATTGGTCAAAGATAACAGTTTTTCATTTAGATGAGTATTTAGGTATTGAGGCAAACCATTCTGCTAGTTTTCGGCGTTATTTGCGGGAAAGAGTGGAAAAGTTAGTTAAACCTAAGTATTTCCACTATCTAGAAGGGGATGCACTAGAACCTTTAACAGAGTGCGATCGCTATACTAAACTATTACAAGCACAACCTATAGATTTGTGTTGTCTCGGTGTTGGCGAAAACGGACATTTAGCATTTAACGATCCAACCGTAGCTAACTTTAACGACCCTTATAGTGTCAAATTAGTAAAACTAGAAGATTCGTGTCGTTTGCAACAAGTTAATGAGGGGCATTTTCACAATTTAGAAGCTGTTCCGCAATATGCTTTTACCTTGACTATTTCACAAGTTTGTGCTGCGAATAAAATTATTTGTCTTGCACCAGAAAAGCGGAAAGCAACTGTAGTTAAGGAAATGTTGCAATCAGAAATTAGTACAGATATTCCTGCTTCAATTTTAAGGGAACAACAGCAAGCAACTTTATTTTTAGATAATGATTCTGCAAGTTATTTAAATGAATAGACCTCTTGCATAGTTAAAATTTAGCATAATTAACTACTTTATACTTAGAGCATAAAAATATGGAGCGAGAGCAGGTATTAATAATTATAGACAAGCATCGAGAATCACTAGAGAGATTAGGAGTTAAATCTTTAGAATTATTTGGTTCTGTTGCCAGGAATGAAGCAACAGCAAATAGTGATGTAGATTTTCTGGTAGAATTTTCAATTGATGCTGGATTGTTTGACTTATTTAGAGTTAAACATTATTTAGAAGACATTTTAGGTTGTGCTGTCGATTTGGGAACTAAGGAAGCTTTAAAAGAACATTTGCGAGAACCTGTCTTAAAGGAAATTATTCGTGCCTTCTAGAAATTGGCAATTGCGTATCCGAGATATTATTAATGCTGCCAATGGAATTAAGCGTTATACGGCTGGAATCAGTTTTGAGGAATTCCAGCAAAATGAAATGCTGATTAAAGCAGTTCTCTATGAATTCGTGGTCATTGGTGAGGCAGCAATTAATATTCCTCCTGAAGTGCAATCTCGCTATTCTCAGATTCCTTGGCGGGTAATGGGAGATATGCGAAATGTAATTGCCCATGAGTATTTTCAGGTAAATTTAAAGATTATTTGGAATACGCTTCAAAATAACTTACCGCCTTTAGTTACTCAGATTGAAGAACTGCTGCAAGGTGAAACAGAAATATAAGCATGAAGTTTTTGCATAAGTCGATAAAATCTTGATGTTAATCTGCGTCTATCTGCCCACATCTGCGATCAAAAAAAACTTGCTTGGTTTTATAATAAAAATTTAATTATTTAGCTATATTATGAAATTACTTTCTAAGCTTTCGGAGTTTAATTCTCTCCTCAATGAATGCTTCAAGTTCATTTAGAGAGTAATTGTTAACATCTTTTACAGATAAATTTAAGTCAAATGAGCATTCAATTTCAGCAAATGTTAAAACTTGCTTACACTGTTCGTTTAACTCCTGGCGTTTTTTATGGCACTCCGCTTCTGATAAGCTATTTATCTCAAGTTGGTGCTGCTGAACTTGATACCGATACTCGGCTTCCCTTCTTACCAGGGTATGTGAATCTTGTCGCAATTGCCCAATATATTTAAGCTTACCCTGAATATGAGGGTCGATTTCTGTTTGACCTATAACATATTTTGGTATAGCTTCTAAAGCTCTCAGCACCGCCCAGCGAGTTAAATAACTTTGGCTATTAGCCATCTCTTCAACGAATTCCCAAAAATTTTCTACTTCTAGCCAAGCCATTGCTCCTATCAATCTTGGTAATAAAATTGGATCTGTATCTCGAAATATTTTAAAAGCTTGAATCAACGCATCAACGTTGCTATTGTTACGGATTATTCGTAATGTCTTAACGGCTTCTTTACGAATTAAATGATTGTTAGATAAAAGCAGATGTTCTAAAATTTTCACAATTGTAGACCAAAAATCGCTATCTACAAATTCCTGACAAACATCCTCACTACAGCCCATTATACCCGTAATGAAGTTACAGGTTAAGAAAAGTGCCTCCAGATTTTCTGATTCAAGTAGGCTATTAATATTAGCAGCAACTTCTTGATGAGATGCTAATCTAAAAGTTTTAGCCACGTATTCTGTATCTCCAAGGTGGTCATAATAGCTTAAAATACTGGATTCAATCATAGAAGTGCGATCGCCCATAACAACCCCTGTGAGTTTTTACCTATAAACTCCCATCCAAAAACATATTCCTACCTTTGCGCCCTTTGCGCTTACCTTTGCGTACCTTTGCGTTAAAAAAAAGATCCATGCAAAAAGTATAAAATATAAATAAGTATCCAAAAATACAAAAAGCTGAAATAGAGAAATTTCAGCCTCCAGACAACTTTAGTCAAGATTCCGTAACAATTTCTACAGAATTTGATCCGAGAAACTCTGTATTCAGTAAAAAGACGCTGCTTGTATCCTACCGAAACATTTATGACTTCCCAGATTCGCTTCTTAATGTGCGCTCCCGACCACTATGACGTAGATTATGTAATTAACCCCTGGATGGAAGGGAATATTCATAAATCATCGCGCGATCGCGCTGTTGAACAGTGGGAAAAGTTACACTATGTATTAAAAGACCACGCCATTGTAGAATTAGTTAAACCGCAACTAGGCGTACCAGACATGGTATTTACGGCTAATGCTGGTTTAGTATTAGGTGATAACGTCGTTCTTAGCCGCTTTTTCCACAAAGAACGTCAAGGAGAAGAACCATTTTTTAAAGAATGGTTTGAATCACAAGGATATACAGTTTACGAATTACCCAAAGATTTACCCTTTGAAGGCGCTGGTGATGCTCTCTTGGATAGAGAAGGGCGCTGGTTATGGGCGGGTTATGGTTTCCGTTCAGAGTTAGATTCTCACCCATATTTAGCAAAATGGTTAGATATTGAAGTATTATCTCTCCGCTTAATGGATGAACGGTTTTATCATTTAGATACCTGTTTTTGTCCTCTCGCTGGCGGTTATTTACTTTATTATCCCCCCGCATTTGATTCTTTTTCTAATCGGTTGATAGAAATGCGGGTTCCAGAAGCAAAACGCATTGCTATTGATGAAGCAGATGCAGTTAATTTTGCTTGCAATACTGTCAATGTAGACCACATTGTGGTAATGAATAAAGCTAGTGACAGTTTAAAGCAACGTTTAAATGATGCTGGTTTTCAAGTAATAGAAACACCGTTAACAGAATTCCTCAAAGCAGGTGGCGCAGCTAAGTGTTTAACTTTAAGAGTAACTGAACCTGTACGCACAGAAGTTACTGCAAATGTATCAGTAGAAAGTCGCACAATTAGATTAGAAGGACATTTATTAGATTCTGGTTTAATTAACCGTGCGTTAGATAAGATTATGGAAGCTGGCGGGAGTTTCCAAGTATTAAGTTTTGACTTAGGGGAACAACGTCAAAGCACATCTAAAGCAGATGTAAAAGTTTCTGCACCTTCCCATGAGGTGATGGAAGCAATTTTATCGCAGTTGATTGATTTAGGTGCAGTTGATTTACCCCAAGATGAAAAAGATGCGAAGTTAGAACCTGTTATCCAAAATGGGGTTGCACCAGATGATTTTTATGTCACTACTATTTATCCTACAGAAGTCAGGATTAATGGTAATTGGATACGGTTGCAAAATCAGCGCATGGATGGTGCGATCGCCATTACTAAAACCGATAATGGTATAGTAGCTAAATGCAAGCTGCTACGAGATTTAGAAGTTGGTGAACAAGTAGTAGTTGATATCTTAGGTATTCGCACCGTCCGCAAGAGAGAATCACGGGAACAACGCAACACCCAAGAATTTAGTTTTATGTCTGCGGGGGTTTCCAGTGAACGTCGCGTAGAATTAGTAGTAGAACAAGTTGCGTGGGAATTAAGGCAAATACGCGATCGCGGTGGTAAAGTTGTAGTCACAGCAGGTCCGGTTGTGATTCATACTGGGGGTAGCGAACACTTATCACGTTTAATCCGTGAAGGATATGTGCAAGCATTATTAGGTGGAAATGCGATCGCAGTTCACGACATCGAACAATCTATGATGGGGACATCCCTGGGTGTCGATATGAAACGAGGGGTTGCAGTCCGAGGAGGACACCGCCATCATTTGAAAGTAATTAACACAGTGCGTCGTTGTGGTAGTATTGCCGCAGCAGTAGAGCAAGGATTAATTACTAACGGCGTATTATATGAATGCGTCCACGCTGGTATACCATTTTCTCTTGCAGGTTCCATCCGTGATGATGGACCCTTACCAGATACCCAGATGGATTTAATTAAAGCACAAGAAGATTACTCCCGTTTAATTACAGGTGCAGACATGATTTTAATGTTATCTTCCATGCTGCATTCTATAGGTGTGGGAAATATGACCCCATCCGGTGTAAAAATGGTATGTGTGGATATTAATCCAGCAGTGGTGACAAAATTGAGCGATCGCGGTTCTGTAGAATCAGTAGGAGTAGTCACCGACGTGGGTTTATTCCTAAGTTTGTTAGTGCAACAATTGGATAAATTAACCAGTCGTTACAACGCTGCTTAAACTGTAATTAGTGTTTATAAATTTGAGGCTACCTGAATTAATTTTATGGGTAGCCTTAATTATATTAGCATATCTATTTTTATGGTTACGCATACCAGGCTTTTTTATTAATAAAAAGACTTAAGCAAGGTAATTTTGCTTAAGTCTTGATGTAGTTAATTCATACTTTCCAGCGTTCAAATGCTAAAAAAGTGAAAGTGCGATCGCCATTGTCACCAACTAACCTGAGTAGTTAGCTTTATTTGTTTCTTGAAAGTGCATTTCTCAACTGTTTCCACCACGCTTCCTGTTCTTTAGTGTCCTGTTTTTGAGCAGCAGCAGTTTTCCTTGCTGAAACAACAGAGAAGAGATTATCATTCCCAAAAAGCGATGCCTCTAGAGGTTTTAGTTGTGGTTCAAGTGTTGATAAGGATGTATTACTTCCAGGGCTGGAAATTGTAACTGGGCTAGTAATCAAACTGTAGTTTCCTACTTCATTTGAGTAACTAGTAACTCGTAACAGATAATTCTTATCAGACTGCGCTGTGAAGACTATCTGAGAGTTAGTATTACTACCACTCGCGTCATCATTTTCTAAAATGACCTGCCCAGTGATTGCATCCACCACCTGTAGATAGGTGTCGAAAGTCGATGAATTGAGGTTGATACGAACATTTTGACCAGCAGAAATGCCTGTCAACTGGTAGTCATCCATGAAAGTACCGATACGGGTAGGATTAGCTAGGTCTGTTGTGCTAAGACTACCGTTAATTGTCTGATTAGTACCAATATCATTGTCAGCAATTGTCACAGTCGCGCTGGCAGTTCCAATGCTATATGCTGAGTTCGCACTTAAGGTAACAGCAACTGTTTCATTGGCTTCGACTAAATTGTCATTAGTAACTTTTACTGGCAGGTTAACACTGGTTTGACCTGCTGCAAAAGTGATGCTTCCACCTAAAGCTTGGTAGTCAGTGCCATTAGTAGCTGTACCACCCACAGTATAGTTTACAGTTAAGGCACTCGTAGTACTACCTGTGCGGGTTAAGGTATAACGTCCTTGATTAGCAACTTGCCCGCTTGGAGTTTCAGCGGCGGTGGCATCGCTAGCTGCGATCGATACTACTGGTAAAGTACCGTCGTTGTCAGCAATAGTCACAGTGGCATTACCAGTACCACCGATGGTGTAGCCTGCGTTGGCAGCAATGGTGAGGATGGCGGTTTCATTAGTTTCCAACAATGTGTCATCAATCACCGTTACAGAACGGGTAACACTAGATTGACCTGCTGCAAAGCTGACGCTGGTGCCGACGTTGCTATAGTCAGTGCCATTTGTCGCTGTGCCACTCATGGCGTAGTTGACTGTTAAAGCACTGGTGGTACTACCTGTGCGGGTGAAGGTATAGAGTCCAGGATTGGCTGCTTGTCCTGCTACTGTTTCGGCGGCACTTGCATCTGTGGCGGTGACGGTGATGACGGGTAAGGTGGCACTAACATTACCGAAGTCACGGTTGGTCACGACATCACCAGCATTGTAAGGTACAGTGTAGAAACCCGTTGATGGAGCAGTCCGTGTCCAACCGCTTTGTACTACTTCGCGGATTGTATAGTTACCTGGGTTTAAATTAGTAAATGAGTAGGCTCCATTCGCAGCAGTTGCAGTTGAGGCTTCACCAGATGCAGAGTTAAACGTCAATGACCAACTATTAAGCGTGCCATCGTCCGCGAATGGAAAAGTGTCTGTGATTTCTAATTTCCAAGTGCCATTAGGATTTTGACCATCAACAGCAGATAATAGACCTTCTGGCTTAAAACTGCCTGTAAATGGCGCTGCTCCCAATGTGATTGAGGTAGTAGCTTCGTCATCTAATATGGTATTGCTGAAGTTGTCTCCACTTCCACCTACAAAAGTAAATAATTCAATCCGAGTGCCTGTGGGGCTAATCAGGAATGCATCAACATCTGCGACCCAAGGGTGAGTAATATCTAATTTGACGTTGAGGTCGCCAATTGTTCCGCTCAAACCACTGACTATCAAATCTGACGTGAATGTCGAACCGTTGATTGGCTTGGGTATGTCGGTAGAATTTTTAACAGTGCCAGGAATTGCTGGATCTAAGACACCATTATTATTACTATCCTGATAAACTGTCCAGTTCTGAAGTCCTGCTTCACCTGTATCACGAATGCCATTAGAATTGACATCGTTCCAAACAGTGCCATAAATACCAGGCGTGGCAGGTACTGTGTTGGTAAGCGCGTTGTAAGCATTTAGCCTTCTACCCGTAACAGTTTTACCTGTTAATGAAGAAACAACATCGCCTGTTCCCAAAAGCCGTTCTTTGACTTGAGCATAAGTCATGTTGGGATTTTGAGCTAACAGCAAACTGGCAACCCCACTCACATGAGGTGTCGCCATTGATGTGCCACTATAGGTGTCATAGGTGTTTCCAGGCGTAGAACTTAAGATATTTTCTCCAGGTGCGCCAAGATCTACGCTAGTAGCTCCATAATTGGAGAAGTATGCTATAGTGTCAGTGTCATTCGTAGCAGCAACAGAAATTATATTATCTAAGTTGTAGCTGGAAGGATAATGGGGCTGTGCATCGTTATCATTACCATAATCATTCCCCGCGGCAGCAATAAATAAACTTCCAGCATTTTTGGCAGCGTTAATCGCATCAAATAAAGTTTGGCTGAAACCGCCACCACCCCAACTATTGTTGGTGATTTTTACACCCTTTTGAGTAGCATAGTTGATCGCCCGAACGGCATCGGAGAGGTAACCACTGCCGCTAGCAGACAAAAACTTGAGCGGCACAATTTTGGATGACCAACTGACACCTGTGACACCAACTCCATTATTGCCACGACCTGCGATCGTTCCGGCTACATGGGTTCCGTGTCCATGATCATCCATCGGATCGGCATCGTTATTAACAAAGTCGTACCCGCGTATATCATCAACGTACCCGTTGCTATCGTTATCTATGCCATCTCCCGCGATTTCTCCTGGGTTTGTCCAGATATTGCCGACTAAATCTTGGTGGTTATAGTCAACCCCTGTGTCAATTACACCTACGACTACATTGCCGCCCGTTTGAATATTCCATGCTTCTGGCGCATCAATATCAGCATCCGCAGTTCCACCAGTTTGCCCTGTATTATTCAACCCCCATAGTTGAGAAAAACTCGGATCGTTGGGAGTTGCAGCATTAGAAACTATATAGTTGGGTTCGGCATATTTAATATTGGGATTTTTACTCAATGCGGCGATCGCAGCAGCAACATCTGTTCCCCTAATCTGCCAAAGTTCAGCGCCATTCAACCCCTTGTTATAAACTACTGAAGCTTTGAGTTGGGATTTGATAGTGCTAACAATAGCCGCACTAACCTCGTTTTTGAATTTAACAATTACCTGATTAGGAGCATACTCACCGCTAACCCTCATGTTATTGAGGTCGCCGCCGCCAGCTTGTTGATTAGTTAGGCTGTCATTATTTGCTTCTGACAGACCTTTATTTGCCCAAATTCCATCAACACTCAAGCCAGTTATATCTACATTGCGATTAAATGTGGAAGACTTAAGCTCTGAAGCCTTCAACATACCGGATTTAATCTCATTCGCTCTTTGTTCAATCGCTTGCAGGTCAAAACTAGATTGAAGTAGTTGGTTTGAATTTGTTCCCGAATTAGCAAAAGCCTCGAACCCTGGAGTTATGAGAGACGGGTTCTGGTCTAATCCCGTTTTTCCTGCCGTCCAAGATGCTGAACTGTCATCTATTAGTTTAGGTTCAAACATAGAAACACTTTCTATTTAATGTGTGTTAAACATGATTGTTTCACAGGGATGTATAACTTAATGTATAACTTGTATATTTTAATTGATAAATTTTGTTAACTAAATTACAGCTTTTGTAAAGATAAATAATTTTTCTCCAAATTAGGCTGCCTTGACTTAAAATTTCTGGAAATCAGGACTTACGCAGTTACTCCACATATAGTGGGTAGGGTGCGTTAGCGAAGCGTAACGCACCCTACAGGTAGAGGCTTTGCGTAAGTTTTGATACTTATAACAGTTTGCAGTGCTGATGCAATAGACCGATGCTATGGGTAGGCTATACAAAACAAATCAATCTGGAATCACTATCTTCTCTAAACCTGCTTCCGCCTTTGGGTATTGGGGGTTCATCGCTTCGAGAGTATCTGCTATTGTTCGGGCAATCACTAAATTGCGATACCATTTATTATTTGCTGGCACAACATACCAAGGCGCGTAGGAAGTAGAACAGTTGTTAATTGCTTCCTCAAAAGCTGTTTGGTAGTCATTCCAATATTCGCGTTCTTTAATATCGTTACTAGAAAATTTCCAAAGCTTATCTGGATTATCTAGCCTACTCTGCAAGCGTCGCTTTTGTTCGTCCTTAGAAATATGCAGAAAAAACTTAATTACTGTAACGTTGCTTAACGTCAACATTTGCTCGAAATTATTAATTACGTGATAGCGTTCTCGCCAAACGGATTCTGAAACCAACTGCTTGACACGCACAATTAATACATCTTCGTAGTGCGATCGATTGAAAATATTAATCATCCCTTTTTGAGGTGTACGTTGGTGGTAGCGCCACAGAAAGTCGTGACTGGATTCTTCATCACTGGGGGTTTTAAATGACCAAACTCGACAACCTTGGGGGTTAATGCCGCTAAAAACGTGCTTAATTGTGCCATCCTTACCGCCAGTATCCATTGCTTGCAGTACAATTAGCAAGCTGCGTTTATTTTCTGCATACAAACGTTCTTGTAATTTTCCCATGCGATCGCATTGCTTTTGAAGTTCCTCTGCAACGTGCTTCTTTTTTTTGTAGTCTTCGCAAGCATTAGGATCGACATCGGCTAAAACTATCGGTTCTCCAGGTTGAACCCGATAGCGGGGATAATCCGGCTGAGGTGGTGGATTGTCTACTACAATATTTTCTGGCGACATCACATCGGCAATTTCTTCTGTCGCCTTAGCTGCCGCAATTTCTGTTTTGGGCGCTTCCGCTTCGGATATGTCGTTTTTAGGAGTATTTGCGTGTTTCTTGGAATTACTGCGGTTGCCCATAAAGCTCTCCTTTGACAATTAACAATTAACAATTAACAATTAACAAACTATTACAGCATTACTGGTGTACGCAGTTGGGTATGCCAAGATTCTAGATCAGCTAAAGAGCGATCGCGATATGCTCCATAACGCTCTGGTTTACTCTTAATTTTTTTCCCTAGTTCTGGTAAAATCCCAAAATTAGGCGGCATTGGTTGAAAATGCTTCGGTGACGCTGAACTAATAAACTCAAACAAAGCTCCCATCATTGTTGTTGGTGGTAATACTAAAGGTTCTTTACCTAAAGCTATCCGTGCAGCATTAGTTCCCGCTAACCAACCTCCAGCCGATGCTGCTATATATCCTTCAGTACCAATTAATTGCCCTGCTGCTAATAATGTGGGACGCTTTTTAAATTGTAAAGAAGGCTGCAATAATTCCGGTGCATTAATAAAAGTATTGCGGTGCATTACACCAAAGCGCACAAACTCAGCTTCTTCTAACCCTGGAATTAACTTAAATACCCGCTTTTGCTCACCCCAACGCAAATTTGTTTGGAATCCTACCATATTCCATAACTGACCAGCTTTATCTTCTTGACGTAGCTGTATCACTGCATAAGGACGTTCACCTGTGCGGCTATCAGATAATCCTACTGGCTTGAGGGGTCCATAACGCATTGTATCTTCCCCCCGTCGCGCCATTTCTTCAATTGGCAGACAACCTTCAAAAAATTTAGCGGTTTCTATCTCAAAATCTTTTAATTCTGCTTGTTCAGCTTGAGATAATTCTTGCAGAAAATGGAGATATTGCTCCTTATTCATAGGGCAATTCAGATATGCTGCTTCTCCTTTGTCGTAGCGAGAAGCCATAAAAGCAATATCGCGATTAATAGATTCTCCGGTAATAATAGGACTTGCAGCATCAAAAAAGCTCATGTATTCCATGCCCGTAAATTGCCGCAAGTCTTCAGCTAATTCTGGGGCAGTTAAAGGACCAGAAGCTAATACTACAATTCCATCATCAGGAATTTTTGTAAATACATTTCGACGCAATTCAATTAAAGGATGATTAGCTAAAGTTTCAGTTAAATCATGGCTAAATTGTCCGCGATCTACTGCTAATGCACCGCCCGCAGGAACAAAATGTTCATCTGCTTTGCTAATAATAATTGAACCAAGGCGGCGCAATTCTTCATGTAATAAACCAGCCGCGCGATCGCTTGACTGCGCCCCAAA
>JBARVL010000051.1:0-15773 GCA_049646245.1 Crinalium sp.
AAATACCTGACTAAAAAGAGTAGTATCTTGTGTCAACCGCATCGAACCATGTTGCAAAATAGCATTCCCACGACGCAGTTGGGCGCTACCAATAAACTTACTACCATCTGCTAATACTAAATCAGCACCAGTAGCAGTACCGAAACAATTAGGGTTATGAATATACCCTCGTCCAGCACTACCATAATGTAACTCTAAACCAAGTTCTTTCCAACCTTGGATTAAAAACTCACAAATTTGTTCATAAACTTGTAGGCGCGTACCCTTAAACCCTGAAGTTATCACAGCATAAGTTAAATCCCCTTGATGCAATACCGCCCGTCCACCAGTCGGACGGCGCACCAAATCAAGTTTAGTACCTTGCCAAGTTAAATTCTCCCAAAATTCGGGATATTGGCGTTGATGATAACCTAGAGAAATAGCTGATGGATGCCAGGTATAAAAACGCAAAGTTGGCGGATGTGTTCCCAGTCGATGCTGTTCTAGTAGCCACTCATCTATTGCCATCTGAATACTGCCAGATGCTTCTATTAATGGAATTAAACGCCAAACATTCATTAACAATTAACAATTAACAATTAACAATTAACAATTAACAATTAACAATTAACAATTAACAATTAACAATTAACAATTTAAACAGGACTTACGCACCGAAAGCCTAAAACCTAGATCTCCCCTAGCAGGGTTTAAAAAGGGGAGAAATTCAAAGTCCCCCTTTTTAAGGGGGATTTAGGGGGATCTCTGCGTAAGTCCTATTTATATCTGATTGCTGGTTACTGATTGCTAATTCCTAATTTTAATTAAGCTGCACTAAACTCAGCTTGCAAAGCATCATCATTATTATCTGCGATCGTTGCCACTACCGTAATTGCACGAGAAATTTCTCCAGGAGAAAGTTCTGCCACAGTGCGACTAGCTACTACAACAATTTGGTTGTCATAAATCGCAAACCGTGATTCAAATGTATCTAACCAGTTCATTTCTAGCAGCCTTCGCATTAACTGCTGTTCATTATTCACAGGTAGCTTGAGAACAGAAGCCCAAACTGTAAAGGTATCCTCATCAGTTGTACCAGTAAGCTGCACAAATACTTCGACACTACCGTAATTAAACTTCCATAAATGACCTGCATCACCTTTACTTACCATAGCAGTGTCATTTTGATCCAAACTGGAGATGACAGTTTGAATTATTTCTAGATGATTAACTTGAGTTCCATCCTCAATTAACTCGCTGGTGACAATATCAGCAGTTGAAAGGCTTTGGGTGGAAACTGTTTCTGTGTTTGGGTCTTGGGTTTTCATAATCTTATGCTTTTTTAGTAAATTTGCGATGCCTAGAACTAATGTACCGCTTAGGCGTTGGCTTGTTTTGAAGAAGGAAAATTAGTTTTATTAATATCTGGGTGAGGAATAAGGGTAAATACTGACTATTTACCCGATTTTATGAGACGTTTTACTTTTAGATTTACTTAAGCATTTATTAAGATGTTAAGATGCTGCCTGCTTTTGCTTGCTTTGAATATTACTCCAGCCATTCAAAAACATCGGTACAAATTTTTCCATAAATGCCTGTGGATCTCGATTCCATGCTCGTTTAGCTACATTAAAACGAGTCATTTGTAACTCAGGCGCTAATAATGTTTGGGGTAGACGTTCGATTAAGTATTGAGGACGTTGCCACACTGGTAGAGTATTGGCTACTTGTAACAAGTTTTCTAGCCCCCGCAGTTCTGCTCCTAGCATGATATCCATTCCAGATTCAAAGGCAGCTTGCTCTATAGCAATATATTTGCGTTTAGCTTGCTCAACTTTTTGCCGATGTTCTGGGCTTTGAGCGGCTATTTTTGCTAATTGTCGATTTCCCCAACGTACATGGGCTGCTTCTTCTGGAAAAATACGTTCAATTGTTTGACGGATTTTAATATTCTCCTGGGTTTGGGGGGCAGCTTTGAGTGCATAAAGGTGGGCAGAGAAATATTCACAGCCGCGTTTTTCCGTGACATTAATTGCTGCTAATGAGGCAATTAAACCGTTTTCTACGTTAGCCTGTGAGTCGTAGGATTCCCAGTCGATTAAACGCTCAAACTCATTAATATAAGACATTCCTGGTGGTTTGCCAATGTCAAAGCCTAAATCCACCAGTAAATCTGTTAACCACATAGCGTGGCGTGCTTCATCAGCAACGTGATGAGATAAATCTCGCACCAGTTCTCGTGGTTGCCCATTCAGCTTTTCAATTAAATCGGTGAGATCTTTACAACTGTGCTGCTCATTATAGCGATAGCGGTTGAGGGTAATCAGATGAATTTCGCGATCGCTTACTACTTGGCTGAGGATATCCCGCGCCCCAAGGGTATTGTTAAACTTATGAGGGTAAACAACTGTCATAAATTAGTAATTTTTATTAAGTTTTCTATACAATCGTAGCTTACCTATAATATTTTGATTGGCGATCGCTTCGGGACAAAAAAAGCCACCTGTGTAGGTGGCAACTCATCCATATAATTTCAAAAGGGAAAAATATTCTCTTACCCTTCACGTAAGATTAACAATCGTAGTAAAGAGCAAACTCGTAAGGGTGAGGACGTAGACGCATTGGGTTAACTTCATTATCGAGTTTGTACTCAATCCAGGTTTGAATGAAGTCTTCTGTAAACACACCCGACTCAGTTAAGAAAGCGTGGTCATGTTCCAGTGCTTCCAACGCCGCTTCCAAAGAAGGTGGAGTAGAAGGAACTTTCGCCAGTTCTTCTGGGCTAAGGTCGTAAATATCTTTATCTAAAGAATCACCAGGATCAATTTGGTTCTTAATCCCATCAATTCCAGCACAAAGCATCGCAGCAAAAGCCAAATATGGGTTGCTGGTAGCATCTGGACAACGGAACTCTAGGCGTTTGGCTTTGGGGTTAGTACCAGATAGAGGAATGCGGATAGAGGCGGAACGATTACCTTGAGAGTAAGCCAAGTTAACAGGCGCTTCAAAACCAGGCACTAACCGCTTGTAGGAGTTAGTGGTGGGGTTTGTCAAAGCCAAAAGTGCAGGCGCGTGTTTGAGGATACCACCAATATAATGCAATGCCATTTGGCTCAAACCTGCATATTTATCCCCTGCAAATAGCGGTTGTCCATCTTTCCAGATAGATTGGTGGGTGTGCATACCAGAACCATTGTCGTTAAACAGTGGTTTTGGCATAAATGTCACGGTTTTGCCATATTTCTTAGCAACGTTCTTGATGACGTACTTGTAGGTCATCAAATGGTCTGCTGCTCTCACCAAAGTATCAAAGCGGAAACCTAGTTCGCACTGACCGCCTGTAGCTACCTCATGGTGATGCTTTTCAATGGGTACGCCGCATTTTGCCATTGTCAGCAACATTTCCGTCCGCATATCTTGGGAGGTATCTGTGGGAGCAACTGGGAAATACCCTTCTTTATAGCGTGGCTTATAACCCAAGTTGCCGCCTGGTTCTTCTTTACCAGAATTCCAACGACCTTCAACAGAATCTACATAGTAAAAGCCTGTATTCTGGGTTTGGTCAAAGCGAACATCATCAAAAATGAAGAACTCTGCTTCTGGACCTAAGAAAGCTGTATCACCAATACCTGTGGAAATTAGGTAATCTAATGCTTTCTGAGCAATTGTGCGAGGACAACGATTGTAGGGTTCACCAGTACGCGGTTCAATAATGCTACAGATGACGCTCAGGGTAGGCTCTTGCATGAATGGGTCAATCCACGCTGTGGTGGGATCGAGTACCATTGACATATCGGATTCATTGATCGCTTTCCAACCCCGAATGCTGGAGCCATCGAAAGGTACGCCTTCTGTGAAGGAGCTTTCGTCAATTTGATTGTGGTAAAGGGATAAATGTTGCCAAATACCAGGCGTATCAATGAATTTTAGGTCAATAATCTGAATGTTATTTTCTTTAACATAATTCAGAAATTCTTGCGGGGTTTGGAACATGAATGACTCCTTGGTTTATAAGCTCTCTCTAATATCAGGCATCCGCAAACTAATTTAACGCTCAGATGGCTAGTAATTAGCTCTTGCTAAGACAACCCAGATCAGGTGAACGTTTTTTGACTACACAAGCGTTTGCTGTACTGGATCATCCTAGAGATATAATTAGGGATGATTTTGTATACAGCGTTACAGAATATTACGCTACTGAGTTAGAGTCAACCTGTGGAAAGTTAAAAATTGTAGCAAAATTAACACAATTACTAGGTTTAGCCTGATTAGGAGATAAAATAGTATCAATAGCTACAGATTATGGGTTGGCAAGAATCATGGTTTTTAAATTAAATGCAGTAGATTTTGATCAGCAAGAAGCAATTAAATATCGTCCAGGGCAGCGTGTCGAACTTAAGCAGCGCCCAGGAGTAGTGGATATCATTGTGGAATATGACCCAATGATGGTACCACCGATATCTTTAGCTAACGATCCTAAGCCTCGCTATCCAGAGGAACTGCTGCTAGTTGTGACACCGAAAAGAAATGAGTGGTTAAAACCAGCAGGGCGTAGAAAGGTACGGACAGTTTCTCGTGAGTATGCTTTAGCGAAGTAAAAAGCTAGTTTTTTATATTTGATGTTTTAATATTAAGTTGCTCTCCCATTTAATACTTCCATGAGCCAACCCTGTGGGATTATTAATCAATAGAGATATGTTGATTCTTAGTAGACCGATACAGATTGTTGTTGGGAGAGCGACTTTATGCGGGACGCAATTACAAACTTAATTAAGAACTACGATGTGACAGGTCGTTATCTAGACCGTAATGCCATTGATGAGCTTAAGTCTTATTTTGCAAGTGGCACTGGTCGGCTTGCTGCTGCGGGCATGATTAATGCCAATGCGGCATCAATTGTTAAGCAAGCAGGAAGGCAATTATTTGACGAGCAGCCGGAATTAATTCGTCCTGGTGGTAATGCTTACACAACTCGTCGTTATGCGGCTTGTCTGCGGGATATGGATTATTACCTGCGCTATGCTAGTTACGCGCTAGTTGCAGGTGATACTCATGTGCTGGATGAGCGGGTGCTGCAAGGTCTAAGGGAAACCTATAATTCTTTGGGTGTGCCAATTGGACCAACGGTCATGGGCATTCAAATTATGAAAGGAATTGTCAAAGAACAAGTTGCTGCTGCTGGCATTCAGGATACAGGGTTTGTAGATCAACCTTTTGATCACATGACTCGCGAGTTGAGTGAACAGGATATCTAAGTTAGATAGCAGGCATTTGTAGCTATGTCTGCTGTTTAATCAATATCTAAAAGCGATCGCATTCCTTTACAAATCTTAATCAGGAGTGCGATCGCTTTTTTATTGGATGATTAGCTATCTAATTATTAATAAATGTTTTCGTATAGCTTTATCCAGATAGGGCGCGGACATTGAATATGGCTCAAACCCTTGGAAACAATTGGCACATAAAGCTGTAGGCGAATAGCGCCCTGGCGTAGCTATCATCTAATAGCTGACAGCTATATAACTTTGATGCGGTATTTAGATATAAACCCATTTTGAAGACAGGGAATAATTTCTAGTCTTTGCAGCGAGGAGTCTAGTACCAAATGCTGTACAGGAATACTATTGAAAATTTCTAACCCTTGCTTGCGCCAGCACAGAATACCATCTTCCATCAAGGGATTTTTAATCACCAATGATTCTCTAATAATAGGAATGGTAGACTTAATATTAACGCCAAAAACTTCCCAAACAATGGTTTTACCATCCAACAAAGCCCACCACTTACGGATGGCTGCCAAGTTACCCTCGTTTTCAGGGAGACCGCTATCTGTACACCATACAGTAATTTGTGCCAAGCAGTGCTTTGGTTGGGTGATCAACATTTATAAATGCTCAAAAATAGTTGAGTGCAGGTTTTTTATTACTTTATATATTATTAATTATTTCTCTCGAAATCTTAAGCTTTTTTAAATTTTTGTAACGAAAATGAGATAAAACTTGATTTATCTCAGGGTAAAAAATTTCAATTAACTGGATTAGTAGGCAATTATAAAATTTTCCTTAAGAAATTTTATATTTATTAAAAAATAATTAAGAAAAGCCACTTTTTCTCCCACACCCTCAAGGGTGGGGAACCATACAAACAAAGCCCGCCTTCGCGGGCTAATGCTTTAAGCGCCTTGGCTAGTTGCTATATAAGTAGGGAATCCGCGAATTAAACGTCAAACCCCGCCGCGAACTTCGGGGCGGGGGAAATTTTCGGTTGATCTTGTTTATGCGGAACTACTTGCTAGCCTTGGGACAAACTATCTATATTCAGAGGAACCATGTCCCCATGAGTTGTTAGCCCTAATAACATTGGCTCCGATGCGCGAATAAATTTGCCTGTGATGACACAACGTTGTTCCTGCTCTGCTTTGGCAGGAATACTGGCTCTGATATCACTAGGCGACAGTTTTGAGCGATAAGCACCAGATTTTTGCTGGATGTAATCCCAGAGGATGTCTCGAATTAATGCTTGATAACCTTGATTGCCTGAAATAGCTTTGAGTTTCTCTTTAAGTTCTCTCTCCAGGCGGATGCTGGTAACTTCCATTTCAGTAGTTGAAGTCCGATTGAGGGTATACATGATTTTTTTTCCTTAAAATAGTGGACAGACTCGTAATACAAGTGTAGTATTTAAAAGTCAGCTTTAAAATAATCTTCTTAAAAAGCCTTCCTGTGAATACAAGAACTCACTCCACCCTAAATTTTGCCCCCAATCGTTGTCACGGTTGGGAATCGGCAAATATAGGTGTGGAGTTTTTGTTTATAGGTGAGGATAACCTGGAAGGGCAGGCTAAACAAATTAGCAATTATTCAGATGGCAGTAGGAATTTCCTAGTAGGAAATCCACAAATAAATAGCGAAGCGGGAGGTATAGGTTGAAGAATCTATACCGATATCAGAAAAGAAGATACGTTTAGGCGTTTTTCAATCCCCGCTTCTCACACAAAGAGGCGGGGATTTTTGTTTAGGAATTCATCTTGCAAGGTAAAAGCTAACCGCGTATATAGAAGGAGCGATGCAAATGACTTGCACAACTCAAGTGTTAGGGAAGTCGGTGGTGGTATTCAGTAAGAATTACCTGCCAGTTAGCCGAGTGAATATCAAGCGAGCGATTATTCTACTCGTTACCGGAAAAGCTGAACCCTTAGATTTCCTGAGTGGTATCGGTATTGCGGTGCGATCGCCTAGCCAAGTTGTGTATGTCCCAGGGCAGATTCGTCTGACGTTTGCAAGCAGTGAGCGAGTTTGGAAAGTCCCGCCTGTCAATCGCCGAGAGGTGTTGCGACGCGATCGCCACTGTTGTCAATACTGCGGTAGTACAAAACACTTAACACTCGATCATATTATTCCGAGATCCAAAGGCGGAAAACACACTTGGGACAACGTAGTTACTGCTTGCTCAAGTTGTAATAGTCGCAAAGGCGATCGCACTTTGATACAGGCAGGAATGACACTACGCACTCATCCTAAAGCACCTATGCACCCAACAGTGGCATTTGCCGAACAGTTTTGGGCATTGCAGCAAGAAATTTTGGAGTAGGGGAAAAACCCGATCATGCTTAAACTCACTTATACCGAAAATAGTTTTTATTTAGAGCGTTTGGCTCAACCTTTAGAAGATTGGGTGACACAGCGAGTAATTTTAGCGTTGCGAGTTGGACAAAGCTTCTGTGTTGAACCTAGTACGGCGGCGTTTTTGCTTCCTGCTGATTTACCTTTAACTGCTTTGGAAACATTGGTGCAACGGGAAGGTGGCGATGCGATCGCTATTTCTGTCTGTGATGCTGAATATGTTGAAGTCAGCCTGGAAGGTTCTTGGCTTTCAGCACCAGAGGATACAGAGGGTGTGTTTGTGACTGCAATGAGCGATCGTCTTGAGTTCTTCCTATTTAAGTTATGGCAAGATGCTCAAATTTGTGAATCTGCGGTCAGTGAATAACCATATTTACTCCCTTCCCACTATGGCGAATACCTATGTTAAAAACCGCCAAGACGCAAAGGACGCTAAGGAAGAAGAAGAATATGATCGGTAATCTTGAGCGTGGGAAGGGGGTAATAGGCATATCCAAAAATTGAATGTAGAGACGTTGTATGCAACGTCTTTACAATGATTCTGTGGGTTAGCACCTTGAATTTTTGGAGATGTTTAATAGCGATAACTTGTAAAAGCACACTCAAAACCCTTACAGTGAAAGTTGCATTGTGGTTTGGAGTTGACTGACAGAAGCTGTGCGGAAAATTGTCATTGCTGGAAACTGGAAAATGTATAAAACTCAGGCAGAAGCTACAGAGTTTTTGCAAGGATTCATGCCTGAGTTAGAAAAAACTCCCGAAGATCGGGATGTGGTGATTTGCCCTCCATTTACAGCTTTAGATGCAATATCTAGAAGTCTGCACGGTAGCCTCGTGCAATTAGGGGCGCAAAATATCCATTGGGAAGATAATGGTGCTTTCACAGGTGAAGTAGCTGGTTCAATGTTGTCAGAAATTGGGGTGCGTTATGTGATTGTTGGTCACAGTGAACGCCGTCAATATTTTGGCGAAACTGATGAATCTGTTAACAAAAGGTTGTTGTCGGCTCAACGTCATGGTTTAATTCCCATTCTCTGTGTGGGTGAAACCAAGCAACAACGAGATGCTGGTGAAACTGAATCAATTATTACTAACCAGTTAGAAAAAGACCTTGTAAATGTGGATCAACAACGGTTGGTAATTGCCTACGAACCTATCTGGGCAATTGGGACAGGGGACACTTGTGAGTCTTCGGAAGCTAACCGTGTAATTGGGTTGATTCGTAGTCAATTAAGTAATGCTGACGTAACGATTCAATACGGTGGTTCTGTGAAGCCAGATAATATTGATGAAATTATGGCTCAACCAGAAATTGATGGTGCGTTAGTTGGGGGAGCAAGTTTACAACCTGCAAGTTTTGCTCGCATTGTTAATTATCAATAGATTTGAGTTATTAGTTGTTAGTTTTAGAGCAGATTTCACGTTAATGATGTACGGAACTACCCCACCCGCGCTACCGCGCACCCTCCCCTTAATAAGGGGAGGGTTGGGGAGGGGTTTACTTCATTTAGATGCAAAGTACTGTATTTTTGCTAACAACTAATATTTTTTTAATTCATGGAAAATTCTGCTAATTCATCTCTAGTGCCTTTAACTGTGCGATCGCGTTCTTTTGTATGGGGCGATCGCACTTATCTTATGGGTGTTCTCAATGTTACCCCTGATAGCTTTAGTGATGGTGGTCAGTTTAATAATTTACCAGCAGCAGTAGCACAAGCTAATTATTTAGTAGAATCCGGTGCTGATATTATTGACATTGGTGGTCAATCTACTAAACCAGGCGCAAAAGAAGTTTCTATCGCAGAAGAACTAAATCGAGTTTTACCAGTCGTGCAGGCGATTAGAACTGGTATAACCGTACCAATTTCTATTGATACTACCCGCTCAGTTGTAGCCAATGCAGCAGTTAAAGCTGGTGCTGATATTGTTAATGATATTTCGGCTGGAACGTTTGATCCAGATATGTTATCTGTAGTAGCAGAGTTGGGTGTGCCTATTGTGTTGATGCACATTCGAGGAACACCGGAAACAATGCAAAAATTAACTGATTATAATGATTTAATTGGGGAAATTTACGAGTTTTTTGAAGATAGAATTGCTGTGGCGATCGCCTCCGGTATTGAAAAGTCAAAAATTATTATTGATCCTGGTATTGGCTTTGCTAAAAATAGAGAGCAAAATATCGAATTATTGAGAAATATCTCTAAATTTCGTTCGTTGGGATGTCCGGTATTAATTGGAGTATCCCGTAAAAGTTTTATTGGTCATATATTAAATCAACCTGAGCCTAAAGAGCGCGTGTGGGGTACTGCTGCTGCTTGTTGCGGTGCTATAGCCAATTCTGCTGATATTTTGCGAGTTCACGATCTCCCAGAAATGCGTGATGTTTCCAGGGTGGCGGATGCTATTTTTAGAATTAAGTAACTGGGTTCATTGGTCATTAGATCAATGAGCGAAAGTTGAAATTACCCCCCTTAATCCCCCCTTGGAAAGGGGGGAAACTACTCCCTCCCCTTTACAAGGGGAGGGTTGGGGTGGGGTAGCGAAATATTTATGCTCATTGTTAATTATTAATTGCTCAAGGTGTCGGAGTATTACCTGGATTATTTGGAGTCGTATTGGTAGTTTCAGAAATCATTCCTGAGATGCTTTCTGTTAATGCTTTCGGGTCCATAAATACAATTTTGGCATTGGGGCTAGAACTTAATTTTTGATTAGCATCTACATATCTTTGAGCAATTAAAAACTGTAAAACTTCTCGGCTCAAATTCTGCGATTTTAAAGCATCACTTAAAAGTTCCACTGATTTTACAGTTCCCTCTGCTTCTAAAATAGCGGCTCTTTTTTTACTTTCTGCTGCCCTTTCTAATTCTAAAGCTTCTAATACTGTTTTTGCAGGTGTAATTTCTCGCACCTCTACCCTGGTTACTTTCACTCCCCAGGCTTGAGTCGCAACCTCTAGCTCGTTTAATAAGTCCTGATTAATTGATTGGCGAGAAGAATAAGTTTGTTCTAGTTCCAGTTGACCAATAGCAGAACGTAAGGTAGTTAAAACTAAATTTTCAATTGCTACTTCAATATCTTCTACAGAGTAAAAAGCTTTTTCTAAATCAATAATTTGCCAGTAAATCACTGCGTCAGCTTTAAGAGAAACATTGTCTTTAGTAATTGCTTGCTGTGGTTCAATTTCCAGCACCTTCTCTCGATTCGTTTCCTCTACCACAATTGAATCTATAAAGGGAACGATAAAGTTAAGACCAGGCTCTAGCCTACGCCGATACTGACCCAAACGTTCTACTAAGGCAACATTCCCTTCACTAATAATTTTTGCCGAACCCACTGTATAGCCGATGATCATTAAGATTATGGGAGCAAGCAAATAAAGTATAGAAGACATAGTTTTTTTCCGGCTGTTAGCAGCGAGTTGAGGAGGATTTACCTGTTTTGTAACCGAGACATCCCAAGTAGCAATGTTTTTACAGGCGATTTGGTGTGTAAAGTCTTAAAATTAAGTTGTAATTATTTTATTGTCTCAATTACCAAAGTAGTTTTATGCCTCCTCGTTGGCCTCGTCAACCAGACCGCCGTGATCCAGACTATCGTCGTTTAGATGACCGGATGAACTTTGCTATTCATGTGGGGATTTTTGCTGCTTGCAATTCTGGTTTGTGGTTCTTCCACAACTTGCAGCATACCACTTGGGATTGGCTAACTTTGGTGACAGGTGGATGGGCATCTGTTTTAGCTGCCCATGCTTTGTACATTTTTGCGATCGCAGATTATTCTGAACCCTCACCAGAATCTTTAGCCACACCTGCTGTAGGGTTTCAGCCTAAACCTCAGAATAAACCTAAAACCAAGTCTAAAAAAACTACCAAACGATAGACTATTATCTCAAGCTTTGCGCTGATTTAATCTCGCGTCCCCATAGATTGCAATGAAATTAACAACATACCTTACTTAGATAGAGAGAAAATCCGATGGCTACCGCAAATACTACTGAAGCAATAGAAGCACTCGCAGCCGAAATTGGTGAAAACATTTTTATTGATGTTGCTAAATGGCACTTGTATTTAAGAGATGCCCATTTGCACACCCAATTAGCACAACAGTTATATCCTCTAGTTAGCGGCGGTAGGATAGAAGAAGACCAAGTGGTGCAAATCCTCAAAAATATTCCTGTTAAATTGGGTGGCGGTAAGATAGAAGTACCATTATCCGATTTGCTGCCGATGCAATGCCAAGTCAATTTGATGGATTTGTTGGAAGAATATCAGCGTAATCTTTAATTATTCGCTTTTGATCTGCTGATCCATAAATGTGATTTGTCAGGTATAGCAATCTTATTTGATTAGACATCTCATAGAAATGCGAATGTAGAGACGCGAAATTTCGCGTCTCTACATTGGTTTAAGGGTTAATACCTGTATTTTGTGTCGATGTCGATTGGTGAAAAATTCGATGATTATACTTATCTTGTCAATTCACTATTTTTTAGAAATACGGGATTGTTTTATAAATTAAAATAAGATTATATCATAAGTAGACATAATAAAGCTAGAGCGATCGCAGATTGGGGATAAATTTCCCACGTTTGTATATTTTAAGTAATTAAGTTATACGCGATCGTATACACGATCTTATACAAACCTCTGGTAAACTCATATTTGAGCCAAAATTTATCCTCAAACATCAAAAAATCTTTATTAATTATTTTAAAAAGTAAATAAAATTCATCACGACCCAAAGATAACGTAGGAGAACTTAATGGGTAATGTAGTTGGGATTGATTTAGGTACGACTAACTCGGTGGCGGCGTTCAAATTTGCTGATGTTGAGGTGGTAACAAATGATGAAAATAGCCCACCGGATAGAAAACTGACTCGCTCAGTAGTAGCTGAGGAACAAGGAAAGCTGTTAATAGGTGAAAAAGCTTATAACCAACTACGGTTAGACCCAGAAAATGTGATTATTTCCATCAAACGTTTAATTGGTCGTGGTTTCAGCGATTCTGTGGTGCAACAACAGTTATCGAGATTTGGGTATAAAATTACTCAATCTTCACAAGGTACAGAAAATAGCCTTGCTGTTTGGTTAGGTGGTAAGGAATATCAACCAGAAGATATTTCAGCCGAAATTATTAAAAAAGTTGTCCAAAATGCCTCTTCTTATCAGAGCGAAAAAGGGCAAAAAGGTACAATTACTTCTGTAGTTGTGACGATTCCAGCTTATTTTGATGATAAACAAAGACAAGCTACCCAAACAGCGACAACGAAAGCAGGTTTAGCACTACTAGAATTATTACCGGAACCTACAGCCGCCGCAATTTCCTATGGGTTTAAACCTAATTCGGAAGATGTTCAAACTATTTTAGTTTATGACTTTGGTGGTGGAACTTTTGATTCTTCCCTAATCACTGTTGCTGGTAATCAATTTATTGAATCTGTGAAGGGGGGAGATTTATGGCTGGGTGGTGATGATATTGATAATTTAATTATCAACTTTATTAAATCACAAGCTGCACGGCAAGAAGAAATAGATGATATCGATCATTTAATTGCTAAAATGCCTCACTATCAGCGAGTGCGCTTTAATGCTGATCTAAAACTAGCAGCAGAACGAGCAAAAATTGATTTAAGCAATATATCTTCAGCGAAAATTATTCCCGCTACTCCGCTTTTAGATGAGTTTGGAGCAAGTATATATATTGATGTGGAATTAACTCGTGAACAGTTTGAGGAAATGATTTTGCCGTTGGTGGAACGTTCTATTGCTATTTGTAAGGATGCAATTAAATATTCTGAATACCCTATGGATATGATTGATGTTGTGCTGCTGGTAGGTGGTTCATCACAAATTCCGTTGGTACAAAAGAAAGTTAGAGAAGCTTTTGGCGCAGATAAGGTAGTTGTTCACCCGCGTCCGATGTATGCTGTTGCTGAAGGTGCAGCAATTGTAGCCGCAGGGTTAACTGAAAAAGTTGGTACTTTATCCCGTGATTATTCTATTAAATTGGTTGATGATCCAAGACATAAGCTGATTAGTCGCGGTGAAATTTTGCCAGTTAAAACTGCTCAGACTTTTAAGACAGTTGCAGATGGACAGCGTTTAGTCCACCTGGAATTTTTCAGTCCAGATCATGTTAGAGAAGATCGGGATCATGTTAATAAGGAAGATCGAATTGGTGAAATGTGGTTGGGGTTAGATCAATACTACCCGCAAGGAACGGAGGTTTTAGTAACTCTGGAAATTGACGAGAAAAAAAGTTATTTGCAAGTGACGGCGGTACTCAAAAACAATCCGTCTGTAAAAGTTAGTTGCTCGTTATCTCGTGGAAAAGTGGATGAAAAAATATCCCAAGAAATTGAGCAAGTAATTTCGGAAGTTAACTCTAGCAATCTGACAGTTTTTGGCGCTGAGGAAGTGTTGAAGAAAATAGTTCCGGTTGTGCAACTAACTAACCAGATTTTTGATGCTAATGGAATTGAACGCCCAGATATTAGAAATCGCGCTCAAGCGGATTTTGCCGAGTTTAAGGCATCTATTTCAGAGGAGCGCAGTTTAGCAGAAGCACTAGCAAATCGCTGTGAGTTTTTAGTAGAAACTTGTGATTTTATCATTCCTGAAGCACAACAAGAAAGATTAATAAATCTGAGTAAGAATTTGCGACAGGCGATCGCCACTAATAATATCTCAGCAATGCAAAAGCTCTCTGAAGATACTAAGCAAGAGTTAGCACTTTTGCCAGATTTAGTCCATCTCGTACAAGCATCCTTAATTGCAATTGCTCGTGCTTCAGTAACATCTCCTACACAAGCTAATGCGATGAGTGACAAGCTAGATCGGATGCTGGGTGCGATGAAACGTGGCGATGGAAATGAGGCGGAGAGACTATGGAATAATTTGCAACCAGATGTTAGTAATTGGATCGATCAAGATCTGCCCAGTGGTAGCATTGCAACAGGAATTAGAAAATGAGCCAAAAATTAACTTGTCCGGTATGCGATCGCCCAGAAATTACTGATAACATTTGTCCTAACTGTGAAACTGACTTAACTTTTGTTCGGCTACTGACAGAAAAGAAACCTGTAGCCGTTATTCCCCAACCAGAACAAATTCCCACAAGAAGTAATAAGTTAACATCTGGGGTTGTTATTCTGATATTAGTTATGGGAATAATTTTAGGTGCAGTTAGCAGTTTATTTTTGAAGTTACCACCGTCGTATCAATCTGTACAAAATACTGCAATTTATCCTAGTCCAACTCCACCACAACAAACATCTTCTCAAAAAAGAATTGAGGATTTATTCGCAAAAACTCCTCAAGCAAAACCTCCAACAGTCAAAGCTAAATGTACTGGTGACTTTCGCTATAAAGTGCGACGTGGAGATCATTTATGGTTGATTGCTGAACGTTTTTATGGCAAAGGTAAATTATGGAAACGTATTGCCAAAGCTAATCCGGTACTGGAAAAACGCCACAACAATTTAATTGAACGTGAAATATTAATTATCCCCAATCTTGAGGAGAATTGCCGATGACAGATATATTTAAACAAGCCGAACAATCTCAAAAAGATGCTCAAGAAGCGAGACGTTTAGCAGAAAAAAAACATCTGCGAGAAGCTGTTAAAATCGCTGAAAAAATTCTCTCATCTTGGTCAAATTCGCCGAGTTTTTGGGAGAAAATCTTGCGCCATTTAGCATTAGGAGATCTGTTAGATTCCTTAAGAGCGTCGTTGCAGCAGTGGCGCAGAAAAATCACTGAAGCTGACAATTTAGCTGCTCAAGCTGAGAAGTTATTAAAAAAGGATACAGGCAACCCTTTAGAAAGCGAACTGTTAGCTACAGCCTTAAAAACATATCAGCAATGTTACCGGATAATAGATGATAATAATTTTCGTGAAAGAATTAATTACTGCGAACAAGAATTAAACAAAAGAAGCAATTTCCAGCAACTCATATCGCAAGCAGATAAGGAAGCAGAAAAACGCTTTTTAAAATTAGCGTTGAAAATTTATTGTGATGCTCAAAAGATTTACAATACTACTGATGTAGAAGCGGCAATAGCTCATTGCTCATCTCAGATTGTTGCGGAAGAAACTTATGAAAAAACCTTGTCTGAAGCAGAGCAAGCTTCAAATGATGGTAAATTAAGAGTGGCGATCGCACT
>JBARVL010000052.1:0-22390 GCA_049646245.1 Crinalium sp.
GGTGAATTAAAAAATCTGATTGAAAGTCGTGGTTTACGTGGAATTACTTCAAATCCCAGCATTTTTGAGAAAGCAATTGTAGGTAACGCTACTTATGATGCTGATATTGAAGCTGGAATTAGTGCCAAAAAATCAGTGCAAGAAATTTATGAATCATTGGTTTTTGACGACATTCGCCATGCTTGTGATACCTTCCGGGCAATCTATGAAGAATCAAATGGACTAGATGGTTATATCAGCATCGAAGTACCACCAACGATCGCACATGATACAGAGAAAACTATTGAAGAAGCCCGCCGCTATTATCGGGAAATTGGTCGTGAAAATGTGATGATTAAAATTCCTGGCACATCTAAAGGCTTGCCAGCAGTGAAGCAAGTAATTAGTGAAGGAATTAATGTTAATATTACCTTGCTATTTTCTGTAGATAGTTATGTGCAGACTGCATGGGCTTATATAGAAGGTTTAGAAGCACGAGCAGCGAAAGGTGAAGATATTAGCAACATTGCTTCGGTAGCGAGTTTCTTTTTAAGTCGGATTGATAATAATATCGACGCTCGGATTGATGCCAAGCTGACTCAAGGAGTTGATAGAATAGAAAAAGAAGCTGTGCTGCGGGCTATTAAAGGTAAAATTGCGATCGCCAACGCTAAAGTGGCTTACCAAAAGTATAAAGAAATCATCCAAAGCGATCGCTGGCAAGCACTAGCCGCTAAAGGAGCCAAAGTTCAACGCCTACTGTGGGCAAGTACTAGCACTAAAAATCCCGAATACAGCGATGTGATGTACGTCGATGAGCTAGTTGGACAAGACACAGTTAATACCTTACCACCAGCAACTATTGAAGCCTGTGCCGATCATTGCGATCCTGCTAGTCGGATTGAAACAGGCGTTGAAGAAGCCCATAACCTGATAGAAAGCCTCAAAGATCCCGACATTGATATCAATTTAGATGAAGTAATGGACGAACTTCTATCTGAAGGAATTGATAAATTTGTTCAGCCATTCCAATCTTTAATGAGTTCTCTAGAAGAGAAAGTCAAGAAACTAGCAACTGTTTAGAGAGAGAGGAGAGAGGAGAGAGGAGAGAGGGGAGAGGGGAGAGGAGAAAAAAGGAATATATTAGACCTATTGCATAAATCTTGTATTTCATCTGCGTTTATCTGCGGTTAATCTGCCCTCTAAACAACAAAATCATGATTTTTGCAACAAGCTAATTGATCTTTGCCTCCCTAGCTTCCTCATCTCCCCATTGAAATTAGGATTTTAAAATATGGTGACACTTTTAGAAAATCCCCTGCGCGTGGGTTTGCGACAGACAAGAGTACCAGAACCGCAAATTTTGGTAATCTTTGGCGCATCTGGAGACTTGACACAGCGCAAGTTAGTACCAGCAATTTATCAAATGAAACTCGATCGCCGACTACCGCCAGAAATTACTGTGGTAGGTGTGGCGCGGCGTGAGTGGAGCCACGACTACTTCCGCGAACAAATGCGGGAAGGCGTAGAGGAATTTGGGGGTGGTATAGGCTCAGAAGAAAAGTGGCAAGACTTCGCCCAAGGTTTGTTCTACTGTCCAGGTGATATCGACAAACCAGAAAGCTACCAGCGCCTCAAAGAATTTCTCAAAGAACTAGACGGACAACGCGGAACTCAGGGAAACCGTGTATTTTACCTCTCAGTTGCTCCGAAATTCTTTCCCGAAGCCATCCGCCAGCTAGGTACGGCGGGAATGATGGAAGATCCGATGAAAACCCGTCTGGTAATTGAAAAACCATTTGGACGGGATCTTAGCTCCGCTAAAGCTCTTAACCAAGTAGTGCAAAAAGTCTGCAAAGAGCAACAAGTTTATCGGATAGACCACTATCTAGGTAAAGAAACAGTTCAAAACTTGCTGGTTTTCCGGTTTGCCAATGCAATTTTTGAACCTTTATGGAATCGCCAATTTGTAGATCACGTTCAAATTACAGTAGCAGAAACTGTCGGTGTTGAAGACAGGGCAGGTTACTACGAAAGTTCAGGTGCTTTGCGAGATATGCTGCAAAACCACCTGATGCAGATTTTCTGTCTCACAGCAATGGAACCTCCCAACTCCTTAGACGCTGATAGTATGCGTACAGAAAAGTTGAAAGTTCTGCAAGCAACCCACTTAGCTGATGTGCATAACTTAGAGGTTTCAGCCGTGCGGGGTCAGTATACAGCAGGATGGATGAAAGGTCAGCGAGTTCCAGGTTACAGAGAAGAACCAGGGGTAAACCCCAACTCCACAACCCCAACTTATGTAGCTATGAAGCTGTTAATTGATAACTGGCGTTGGCAGGGAGTGCCTTTTTACCTGAGAACTGGTAAGCGGTTGCCCAAGAAAGTCTCAGAAATTGCCATTCAGTTTCGTGAAGTTCCCTTATTAATTTTTCAATCTGCTGTTCAACAGGCAAACCCTAATGTCTTAGTGATGCGAATTCACCCTAATGAGGGAATTTCTCTCAGGTTTGAAGCAAAAATGCCAGGACCAGAACTGCGATCGCGTTCAGTAGATATGGACTTTAGTTACGGTTCTTCTTTTGGAGTGACAAGCTCTGATGCTTACGATCGCCTATTAATAGATTGTATGCTAGGCGACCAAACTTTGTTCACTCGTTCTGATGAAGTAGAAGAAGCATGGCGAGTTGTCACACCTGCGCTCTCGGCGTGGGAAGCGCCAACAGATCCATCATCAATTCCTACTTATGAAGCAGGAACTTGGGAACCCGAAGAAGCAGAACAACTGATTAACCAAGATGGTCGTAGGTGGCGCAGGTTGTAGCTGTTAGCTCTTAGCTGTCAGCTATCAGCCGTCAGCTTTTTCCAAGCCAATGTTTACAAGGGTTTCCGAACTCTTAAATGTATTGAGACTCTCTGGCTACTGCTTTAGAAACGGGCTAATAGCTGATAGCTGATAGCTGATAGCTAATTAATTACTCAAAATTCAAAACTTATAACTATTATGGCAACACAATCACCTCCAATGGTTCCGCTACAGTCGCCCAAAGATGTCTCAATTAATGAACTTGAGGCGGAACTACAGCAAATTTGGCAAAGCTACAACAATAATGGCGATGGGGACTCCCCCTCGGCGACGAGGGCGACTACGTTTAGTTTTGTGGTTTATGAACCAGAAGAAACCCAACAGCTTTTAGCAGCACTAGGGTTTTATAGAGGTCCGATTGATGGGATCGATGGACCGCTAACGGCATCAAGTATCAAGGCTGCTCAGAAAGCTTACGGGCTACCGATAACAGGTAAGCCAGATGAGAAAACTGTCGCTCTACTGCGGGAGAAATTTGCTAAACTTAGCCCTGTTGCTGAAGATAACGACGCAGACACAGCTAAACGGGTAGCTTTTTCAGACGATCGCGGATTTGTAGTTGCAGATGCGATCGCTGCTGCTAACCCTTGTCGAATTATTGCCTTATTTCCTACAACTGGAGAGGATCAAGGCGTAACTGCACAAGTCTCTGCTTATTGT
Organism: Crinalium sp.; assembly: GCA_049646245.1. Lineage (GTDB taxonomy): Bacteria > Cyanobacteriota > Cyanobacteriia > Cyanobacteriales > PCC-9333 > Crinalium. Next base: position 3,506 of record JBARVL010000052.1, read on the forward strand.
CCAATCAATAAACAAAACAATAACACCCTAGTCTGCTGTGAATACGTCACTATTAAGGGTACGACTGAAGCTCTAGAACGCAACGGCGGAGTTGTCAGTGAGTTAATGATTAGCGATCTACCTAAATTTTTGTGGTGGAAAGCTACACCTGACATTAATAATGACTTATTTAAGCGACTGGCAACTATCTCCTCTTCTGTAATCGTTGACTCAAGTTCCTTCCATGATCCCGAAGCTGATTTACTGCGGGTATTCAATTTATTTGAACAAGGCATCCCTGTAGCGGATCTTAACTGGCGACGCATTGCTGCTTGGCAAGAATTGGCGGCTGAAGCTTTTGATCCACCAGAACGAAGAGCATCCGTCAGGGAAATTGATCGCGTAACAATTGATTACGAAAAAGGTAATCCTAATCAAGCGTTGATGTATTTAGGCTGGTTGGCAAGTCGCCTACAATGGCATCCTGTCTCTTGTACAGAAGAATCTGGCGATTATGACATCAAACGCATTCATTTGGTTACAGCAGATCAACGACAAGTAGAAGCTGAGTTAGCTGGAATTCCCACAGCAGATTGGGGAGAAATTGCTGGTGATTTGGTGGGGTTACGTTTAACCTCTACTAATGAGCAAGCTGATTGTTGTACTGTGCTTTGTTCTGAAACTGCTGGTTGTATGCGGATGGAAGCTGGTGGCGGCGCACAATCTTGTCGGATTCTCCAGGTAGCGCCTTTAACTGACCAAAAGCCGGAACAGTTGTTAAGTCAGCAATTGCGTCGCTGGGGTCGCGATATGCTTTACGAAGAAAGTTTGGCGGTAACTGGACAAATCCTCCGCTTGAATGTGTCAGATGAGCAAGAGTAATTCTTAAGATGAAAGGGTGTAGATTAATCTACACTCTTTTATTTTAAAGGGGTGATAGCTGATGGAAAAAGTTCTAGCAATCAAGTTGATAGTACTAGGATTGGTTAGTCTAAGCATTGAATCTGCTGTTGCACAAACTCAACCACAACGACAAAAACCAGCTATAACCACCCAAAGCGGTACACCAACTGATCCAGATACAGCAGATGTATTGATCACTTCTAGTGTGACGGCACAAGAACTACGCTTTAAAGTAGTGCCTAATTCTAAAATTGAGTTTTCAGGTAGTCCTCAAAGAAATACAGGTTGGCAGACTGAAAGAGTCAATTTACCCAAACCTGTGCAAGCTGGTGTTACTTATCGCAATATCGGTATAAATCTGGAAATCACCAGTCTATTTAGTGATATCGATCGCATTGTTTCAGAAGCTTTGGGTGAAGTTCCAGCATCGCCTCAAGTTAGTCCCATTGTTCCTCCTATTACTCAACCAGGAGGGATTCAACGATGAATAACTATTTTTTGAAAGCTAAATCCACAGGGTTGTTAATCCTTACTTCAACAAGTATTAATTTGATGTTATGCGCGATCGCATCTGCTCAAAATCAACCTATTCAAACCTTAGACCCAAACTTAGCAACTGAAAATAATAAATCACAGTCTAGTAATATTGTCAATGACTTTGAATTAAATATTACCAATCAGCAGGTTATTAAACAAAACTATCAAGCTTCAACATCAATTACTGTTAGAGAAGTAGCAAGAAATGGTATAAATTTGCGCGTTGGTGCAGCAGTGGAAGCGAGTTCAATAAATATGCAGCTACAAAATATTTATGGACAAGTGCATTTTCGGGCAAAGCGCAGATTGCAGCTAACTGTTGTTGATCATCCCACTATAAATAACTAATTTGGTTCTTCCGTTTTTACTGTGCTTTCTTTTGCAGAGGGGCAGAGGGGCAGAGGGGCAGAGAAGAATTAAAATGTGATTAATTGAATGTCCACGCTTTATCTGCCTACAGTTATACCGGGATTTATGTCTCAAGATTAAGTGTATGATCTCTGTTGCTTAAGATAAGATGCTCTAATCTACGCATTGCAGTAGAGACGAGAAATTTCGCGTCTCTACTTGGCAGAGATTCAGAGCAAATGTTGGGAGAGAGATTGGTGAGACAAATACCTTACTTGAGTAGTGCGATCGCACTCGTCTTAGTTTATGCTTTACCTATTAATGCACAACAAAAAATTGATGCAAATATTTTAAATGCACAACAACCAGAAATGGTTAATTCATTATTAGAGAATTCATCACCAATTAATGATATTCAATCCCATCAATTAGCTATTAATACTGCTATTTTACCCCCTATTCCTAAAACAACTGAGGGTAAATTAGAGTTACTTAAACAATTAGAAGATCAACTATTAGCACAACAGCGCGTCACCCCAGTACAACCTGTTCAACCTGTAAATTCTACACCAAATCAACAACTGCGATCGCCACAGTCAAGTACTAATGATCCAGATGTCCTGCTAGATGTGCCAAACTTATCAGTAGAACAAATTAAATTAGTTGTAGAAAATTTACGCGCTCATATTTCCCTTGATGCCAGACTAGCAAATTTGTTGCAGCTAACGGCGGGTGCTGATGTCAGTATTGATAAAGTTGAACTCGATATTAAAGGCGTAAAAGCACAAGTACTTTTAAAAGTGCGCTTAGAAAATGTTGCTAGAATTATTGACCGTACCCTGACAACTATCGATCGTAACCCCCAAATACTCGAACGTCTGTTACAAACAGTTGATAACACAGTTGGCACAGTTGGTAATGTAGCAAATACTGCTTTGCAACCAGGCGGCGTAGTTAGTCAAACTATTGGCACAGTTGGTAATGTAGCAAATACCGCTTTGCAACCAGGGGGCGTAGTTAGTCAAGCTGTTGGCACTGTTGGGCAAACGTTGAATAATGTTACACAGCCTGGAGGTTTACTTACTCAAACAGTAAATACACTAGGTCAAACTGTACAGCGCACCATTGACACTACAGGTAACATAGTCGAACGCACAGTTAATAATACTGGTGGATTGCTAAATCAGAAAGTAATCGGTAATCTGGCTTCATTGCGGGTATTGAGTGAAACTAGAAATACTGTTGGGCAAATTGTTCGTCAAGTGCAAGATAATTCTGGTGCAGTTATTGAATATACCCTGGACTCAGCAGGGAAGATTACCAACCCACGTATTATCCGTCAAGCGACAAGCGGACAAAGGTAGTTAGGAGGGAGGAGGGAGGAGGGAGGAGAGAGGAGAGAGGAGAGAGGAGGGAGGAGAGAGGAGAGAGGAGAGAGGAGGGAGGAGAGAGGGGAGGCAGAGGAAGCTCAAAAATTACATCTGCGTTTATCGGCGTTTATCTACGGTTAATTAATCCAAATTCAAGAAATAAGTAGGTGGGCAGAAATAAACGTATAATGATTTTCCCAGTCACCAGTCCCCAGTCCCACGAGAGCGCAAGTAACGTTTAATTTCAACCACATACTTATCTGATGGCGTTAGTAATTGCGGGTGAACGTAGTGGAGTAGGTAAGACGACTATCACGCTGGCTATATTGGCGTGTTTGCAGCGTCGGGGTTTGCAGGTGCAATCTTTTAAGGTTGGACCTGATTATATCGATCCTATGTTCCATCAGTATGTTACAGGGCGTGCTAGTCGCAATTTAGATCCGGTACTAACTTCTTTATCTTATGTGCAACAGTGTTTTACTCGTCACATCCAAGGTATAGATTACGCCTTGGTAGAGGGTGTGATGGGTTTATTTGATGGGGTAAAGGTGACTGGTGACTGGGGACTGGGGACTGGGAAGAATGATTTTGAGGTGAAGTTGGATAGTGAGGGCGCGAAAAATCAGATAAATTCCCATCCCATCGCTAATCACCAAATACTAACTGATTATGCCAGTACGGCTCATATTGCGCGAATCTTAAGTTTACCTGTAGTTTTAGTAATAGATTGCAGTCGGTTATCGGGATCTGTCGCTGCGATCGCACACGGTTATCTTTCCTTTGATCCCCGCCTCAAAATTGCAGGTGTAATATTAAATCGCGTTGGAAGCGATCGCCATTTAGAATTACTACAAGACGCATTAGAACCTTTACACCTACCTATTTTAGGAATTCTCCGACGGCAGGATAATATAACTATTCGCGATCGCCATCTAGGTTTAGTACCCACAGATGAGATCGCCGAGTTAGATAGTTTAATAGACAAACTAGCTTACTTAGGCGAAACTTGCTTTAACTGGGAACTATTATTACCACTGTTAAAAGTGGAAACTAACTCACCTCAAAACCAAGCAGAAATTCCTTCTATAGCCCCTCCCCTTAATAAGTTACCAAACCCCCCTAGCATCCCCACTAACCAAGATGAAATTCCATCTATAGCCCCTCCCCTTAATAAGGGGAGGGGTTGGGGTGGGGTAAACGCACCTCCCCAAAATCAGGGGAAAAATAGGGAAGGGGTACGCATTGCAGTTGCACGCGATCGCGCGTTTAATTTTTATTACCAAGACAACTTAGATCAGTTGCAACTAGGGGCAGAACTAATATTCTGGAGTCCCTTAACCGATACAGAATTACCTGAAAATGTGCAGGGAATGTATTTCGGCGGTGGGTTTCCTGAAGTATTTGCCCAAGAACTAAGTAATAATACCTCAGCAAAAGAAGCAGTTAAGAAAGCTATCTTAGCTGGAATGCCTACTTATGCCGAGTGTGGCGGGTTAATGTATTTGTGTGAGGATATTGTAAACTTTGAGCAGCAGTCATATCCAATGGTGGGGGTGTTGCCTACCACTGCCGTTATGAGTTCTCGGCTTAGTTTAGGATATAGAATAGCGATCGCACTTCAAGATAGTCCACTCTTACCAAGGAGTGCAACTGTTTGGGGACATGAATTTCATCGCTCTGAGTTATCTAAAACACCTACTCAGCCTTTATATAATCTACATAGCTATTCTGCCCATACTTCAGCCAAAATAGAAGGATGGAGCCTGCATCAGCTTCATGCTTCTTATGTGCATCTTCATTTTGGGGCTAATCCAGAAATTCCCCTGCGCTTTTGGCAACACTGCCATCAGTGGCAAATCAACGCCATTACGTAACTTAAGTAGCTGTGTGAAAATAAACTTAATATAAACGCTGGTCATTGTTAATTGTTAATTGTTAATTGTTAAGGGAGGTTATTAAGTGGAAGTGGAGCTTGCAGCTTATCAACAGCGATGCTTCGATAGTTTAGTCTGGGCAATTAAGGAATTAAATGGTCAAGTTGAACAGACTCAACTTGAAAGAATAGCAGAACTAATTATCGCAACAATGGCTGGTCCTTGGCGCTATTTCCATACCCCCGAACACATTTTTGAGGTGGGTGAGTCAGGAGATGCGGTTGAAGTATTAGCAGCATTATTTCACGACTTAGTTTATGTGCAAGTCGATCAAGGCGTAAGTATTAATATTAGCCGCCATATCGCTCCATTTATTAAAGAAGTGCGTGGCGAGTTAGTCATACTTCCAGAAAATGAACTGCCTAAAGATCAAATGTTTGAGCTTGCAGCAGCAATATTTGGGTTTGTTCCCAATCAATCACTCTCTCCATTTGCAGGGCAAAATGAGTTTTTAAGTGCTGTTATTGCTGCTCAGTCCTTGGAACCTTTTCTCAACAAGCGTGCAATTGCTGAAATAGTAGCTTGTATTGAAGCTACAATTCCTTTTCGTTCCAAGTTATCAACAGGTTTAACTTGCAGCGATATTTTATATCAGCGTTTAATTGCAGCTAATCATCAGTTCAACTTGGGATTGGAAGATGCAGAAATTGTAGCAGCCGTTCAAAGAGCAGTGCGGTTAAGTAACCGAGATGTTGAAAACTTTGCTACTCAATATTCTGCTCATTTTCTAGATAATACATGGAATCTGTTACCTGAAACTAACCACCAGCTAATTAATCCTAATTCTTACACTGTACGTGGTTACAGAACCTCCTTGCAAAAAATGGAAGGTTTTATTAGCTTTCTTAAGCCTGAAGTTGTTTTTCATCAGTTTCAGGGATATCCAGACGATCAAAGTTTTGCTGAGTTGATTGCTCGAACTAAAAATAACTTAGAAGTTGCCAAGCTTTATTTAGGAATTAAGTTAACTACAATTGCTCTTTTAGAAGCCTTATCATGCCGAATTGGTCTGGATATTCCTATTTCGACTATGATGGGTGAATTACCTGCGTATGGACAAAAGGTAGCCGGATTAGAGCATTATTTACCAGCAGTTAATAGCAGTTTTAGCGCAGTAAATAGTATTGAGAATGAAGTGTTTGAGTTATTAGATAAAGGTAGGAGCCAAGAATCAGCTTATGATTTAAAAAATTCTCCATTAGCTACATTTATTATCAAGTCTGTGGGCTTTGAGCAAAGTCAAAGCTTGCTGATTAGAGCGAAAGAGTTTTTTAAAGGTGATATTGAAGCTGAAGACTTTTTAAAAGATTGCCATCCAGATATAGTGGCGGCACTCACTGAATCAGTGGCACAACTTTTTGATACTCGTAAAGCGGCATTGCATGGAGTTTATTAAAATGTAGAGACGTTCCTAAAATGTAGAGACGTTGTATGCAACGTCTCTACATTCATTACGACTTGATTTTGATAAAAGCGATCGCTTGTCGCCAAATCAAGGTAGTTTGTGTGGAATTGTCACCTAGACAAACGCACTCTGTATCCTGCCAAATAACTCTGCCTACTAATAAATCATTAGTTAGCAGTTTCACTTCAACTTCTTTTTTATCTTTGATGAAGTTTTGAACTTGACGAGTGCTGGGTAAATTGGTATCCATTTCAGACATAAGCAAATCTTCTATTTTTTCCTAAAATTTGATGGTTATGATTTCAGGAGTTACGCAAATTATGAAAATAAACACCATCCGTAGGGGCAATCCCCCTGTGGTTGCCCCTGTATTTAGTGTATCTGCGTAAGTCCTGATTTGTTAAGTGAAAAATTTCCAGGTATAACCTATCTAATAGCCAATAGCGGAGATCGGTAATGACAGTTAAATTTACAAAGTATCATGGGCTGGGTAATGATTTTATTTTGATTGATAATCGTGCCTCGTCTGAACCTTGTATAACGCCAGATCGAGCTATACAATTGTGCGATCGCCATTTCGGGATCGGTGCTGATGGCGTGATCTTTGCTTTACCAGGACAAAACGGTAACGACTATTCTATGAGGATTTTTAACTCAGATGGTTCAGAACCGGAAATGTGTGGTAATGGCATTCGCTGTTTAGCTAAATTTATTGCTGACTTAGAAGCTCAAGATCATAGCTTTGATCAGAATAATACTAGCCCTCGCTCTTATAAAATACATACTCTGGCTGGCGTAATTACACCCAAACTCGAAAGTAATAATCTAGTGACAGTAGATATGGGTTTACCCCAGCTTACAGCAGCAGAAATTCCCACAACTTTGGCTCCAGCAGATCAAAAAGTTATTAATCAACCCCTAGATGTAGCTGGAAAAACTTGGTTAGTTACTTGCGTGAGTATGGGTAATCCCCATTGTCTAACATTTGTGGATGATGTTGCTGCTATTGATTTAGAAACTATCGGAACTTTGTTTGAACATCATGCAGTTTTCCCACAGCGTACTAATACAGAGTTTATTGAGGTAGTACGACCAGATTATCTAAAAATGCGGGTGTGGGAACGAGGCGCGGGTATTACTTTAGCTTGTGGTACAGGTGCGTGTGCGACTGTGGTGGCGGGGGTGTTGAATGGAAAATGCGATCGGCGTGCTACTGTTGAACTTCCAGGCGGTTGCTTAGAAATTGAATGGTCAGAAATTGATCAACGGGTTTATATGACTGGTCCTGCGGAACAAGTCTTTACTGGCATTATATAAAACATAAACTACTCCCTCTACAAGCAATCCCTAGAGGGAGTTTTTATTGCAGAAATTTGGGCATAATTACACAAGCATCTAAAACAACTATAGGAAGCACAATTTTTACTGCTTAGACTCAAGGCGATCGTCATCATAAAACCCTTCGTTTTGTAAAAAAGCAGTAAGTTCATTGAGATGCTTGTGCCGCTCTGCATCTCTTTGTTGTTTGTAAGCCATAATGTCCTGAGAACGAATACGTCGATGCGAACCAACTTTGGTATAAGGTATGTTTTCCTGATCTAACAGTTTGATCAGATAAGGGCGTGAAACATTCAAAAAGTCAGCAGCTTCTTGAGTAGTCAATTCCCGATCGTGTGGAGCAATTGTTATCGTTTGCCCAGATGCCATTGCGTGTATGACTTGTCGCAATAAATTATAAACAGATTCAGGGAGTTGAATTTCTTCTCCAGAACTGCCTACCAGTCGAGGCTTCCCGTTTTCAGCCTCCAACATCCTTTCTAGTCTTTTAATATGTAGGGTTTCATGCTTCTGCGCGGTCAGTTGTACAGAAGCCTTGTTTTCTCTCAACATGATTTTTATTAGACTATAAAGTCTTCTCTAACATCACGATAACTCTACAAGATAATAATCGCAATATCCGAAATAAATTAAATAATCGAAATACTAGAGAAGTCCCACTATACGTTGAAACGTTACTGAAGCGCATCTGTTAGCCGTAGTCTGAGACCAAAACCTGCATAAACCAAACGCAACCAGGTAGACAACGGCAAGCTTTTGTGGTAGAAGCTAAGGTAGATGAGAAAGGTCGTAGTGTGCCGATTAGCTTGTGGGTGCGCGATCGCAATTATCGCTTTTAGGTATAGCAGTTAGCAGTCAGCCTTTGTATTTGATGAGGTGTGTATAAGTTTCAATTCGTTCCCAGGTTCAACCTGGGAACGAGATTACAAGGTTAAAAATAATTTATATAAATACTCATAAAGCTGAAACAAGTAGAACATATAGCAGTAACCAGGAGGCTTCTTGACATTTGAAATTGTTGAAACCCTTGGAAACAATTTGCTTTTAAGAAGGCTGACGGCTGATGGCTGATGGCTGACGGCTGACTGCTATAATACCTCTATTCTTCCCGTTTCATCTGAAATGTAGCACCGACGGCTGCACCTGCGCCAGCGATTAAGCCAACACTCATCCCTTCAAAAGTTTTAACGATGGGATTTTGCATTAAGCAATTACTTGTTGGTAATTCAGCTTTCATACATTGAGTGCTTTCAGCCCAGCTAGCAGTGCCTCCAACAAGTACACCAGCAGCACTACAAGCGACAATCAGCAGAATAAAGCGGTTAGTTTTTCCGTCCATAGGTAGATGAGTAAATTAGATAAAGTACACTGGCTTTGTAATCCACTTTACCTTGCTCGTATAGGAATAAAACCGTATTTTCACCTAAATTTCTGGATGGGGATAGCGAATATACTTAATTTACCCTGATTTTTTACTAACGCTAGGCAAGTTCTTCACCCCAAACTTTATTTTATAGGTATTTTAATTTAGGAAATTTTAAACCAATTAGGCGATCGCTTATGACTACCACTCACAGTTTAAAATCTTTTCTAGAAGAAGCTTTAATTGAAGCTTGGGAAGACGCTTTAGACTTAGCAGAGAGAGAAACAGGGTTGCCTGTAGAAAGCTTTCCTCAAGAAAGAAAGTATGAGTTTGATCAATAATTCCAATCGAAGCGATTTACCTTGGACGACCCTATCAGTTATTTGCTGCTTTAGCAGGTATTGGTCAAGATGATCTCTGGCGAACTCTGTACGCTAAAGTTACACCTATTGCAGAACCGCGAGGTTTTCCTGAAGATATGAATCCCTTTTATGAAAATTATTTTAAGCCAGAAGCGTTTGAAGTAGGAAATTTTGGACATTCTTGGTTAATGGCTCAAGAAATTATTGATTATGATTGGCAGGGTCAGTTTGTCACACAGAAGGCATACGTAAAAAATCAGTACGCATCCTTATTTCGCAAGGGTGAACCTTTCCCAGTTAACTTTCCACGAGAAAGCCTTTACTTTATTATTCCTAATTACCAACAAGAACCCGATACTACTGAAGTCTGCTGGGTGACGAGTTACCGCGAATACGTAGGCTGCTCAGAGTCGCTAATCGAACAACTTCTCAATTTAGGATCTCCCGATCAAGTTCGAGTAGTTTTTTGGTTTGATTCCTAGGTATAAAGACGTACCATGCTACGTCTCTACATCAAATATTTGTAGCACTTTTAAACCTTAATCAATCTTTAGGTTAAATGGCAAACGAGCATAAATTCCTTTGGGATCATTCATTACTTTAAGCAGATCTAATTCTGACTTTAATTTGTTCAATTCTGCTGTTAAAGGATCTGCTGTCTGCTGCTGTTTAGCACTCTCTTCTCCTAAGAAACTCTTCAAAATTCGTTCTTCAAAACTGCGTGATTTAGGATAATCTTCTATTTCCCAATCATTACCTAACTTTGCCTGTTTAGCAGCATACTCGATCGCTTCATCAAGACCGCCTAGTTGATCCACCAATCCCAATTTAAGAGCTTGTTTACCTGACCAAACGCGACCTTGAGCAATTTCGGCTACTTTAGGTTTAGGCAATTTCCGAGATTCTGATACTTTGTCGAGAAATTGATTATAAACTTGGTTAACAAATCGCTGAGAAATTGCTAACTCTTGCGGCGTTTTGGGACGCGCCACAGTTTCGCTACCAGCTAATTTACTTGTTTTCACAGTATCCCAGGTAATGCCATTGTCTTTAGCAAGTTTCTGGACATTTAATAGCAGCCCAAAGACTCCTATAGAACCCGTGATCGTATTTGGTTCGGCGAAAATTCGATTTGAATAGGTAGAAATCCAATAACCACCAGAGGCGGCGACATCGCCCATAGAAACAATTACAGGTTTAACTTTCTGAGTAAGTCGAACTTCGCGCTGAATTACATCAGATGCAGTAGCACTTCCACCTGGAGTATTAACTCGTAAAACTACTGCTTTAACATCTTTATCAAGTCGCAGTTCCCGTATTTGTTTAGCAAAGCGATCGCCTCCTACACTCCTAGAACTACCTTCACCGTCAACAATTTCACCTTCAGCATAAATAACAGCAATTTTGTTGTCGGATGAACTCTTATCTACATCCTTATTAGGAGCTTGAGCGTAACTGCTAATGCTAATTTTAGGGAAAGATTGATCTTCTTTGCGATTATCAGTAAGTTTTTTCAGTTCAGCAACAACTTCATCCTGGTATGCTACTTTATCCACTAAACGGCGCGATTTTGCTTCCTGTGCAGATAAAGAACCTTGAGAATCTGCGATCGCCTGTAGCTGTTTAGTATTTAACTTACGGCTTTTGGCAGTTGCACCTAGATATTCACTCCACAGATCGTTTAACAATACTTGCGTTTGTAACTTACTTTCGGGACTAAACTGTGTACGAATATATGGTTCTACTGCTGATTTAAACTTACCAACCCGTAATACCTGAATACCAACACCATACTTTTGAAACGCACCAGCTAAAAACATGGTTTGGGAACTCAACCCCTTGAGTTCCATTACTCCCATTGGGTTAATAACAATTGTATCGGCAACGGAACTCAGATAATACTCACGCTTTTCTAAATCTACATTGTAGGCAATAATTTTTTTTCCAGATGCCCGAAAACGTTCTAGTGCTTGTCGCACTTCTTTTAAAGTAGCAAAGCCTGTTTCATTACCTGTTTCACTACTGCTACCATCTAAGTATAAAGCAACAATTTTTTTGTCTTTAGTTGCTTTATCTAAAGCCTGAAGCACAGTCCGCAGAGTGACAGTATTATTGTCATCACCCGATAGCGCCTCGCTAATTGCTTCGCTAGTACTAGATCTAGATTTACTATCAGTAATATTTGTAGCCAAATCAAAAACTAATACTGATTTATCTTTAACTATTGGATCATCAGCTTTAAAACTGGCAGCAATTAATAGAACAACTAACCCAACAGTTCCTAAACTAAAAAATAGGAATAAACCTGCAAGAGTACCAACTAAACTAGCAAAGCTTTGTTTAAAAAAATCACGCATGGTCAATTAACAATGAACAATCATCAATTATAAATTTTTAGAAAATTACTCCGCACCTTGAGTTAGGGAGAATCAAAAAGTTATTCCTTATTTTAAGCGGAAACGCTCTAAGTATGTGGGTGAAATTCAAGGTTACTTGCGATGACACCGGACTAGGGACTGGGGACTGGTGATGTAGGAATTCCATTATACGTTTATTTATGCCCATCTACTTAGTTGTATGGTACGTGTTAATTGATAATTGTTAATTGTTCAGTAGGGAATCGGATTTTTTGAGTTGCGCTAAAGTGGCGTTGCCAGTACAAAATAAAACAGTGGTAATTTCTGCAATTAATAGCTGTACTAACTCATCAAGGGCATCTGCTGATTCATTGGCAGCTTTGAGGAATGGCATTGCTAAACCAGCAATATCTGCGCCAAGCGCGATCGCTTTGGCAACTTCCAAACCATTTCGCAACCCCCCAGAGGCAATTAATGGTATATGGGGTGCGATCGCCCGAATAGTTGTAATACATTCTGCTGTCGGTATTCCCCAGTCAGCAAATGTCAGTCCTAACTGTCGCGCTTTAGCATCAGTTGTTCGTTCACTTTCAACTTTTGCCCATGATGTACCACCTGCACCCGCAACATCAACGGCGCTAACTCCAGCATTAATTAACTTTTGTGCCATAGATGCTGAGATCCCATTACCGACCTCTTTAGCAATTACAGGTACTGATAGTGTAGAGCATAAAATATTGATTTTGTCAAGCAAGCCTTTAAAATTTGTGTCGCCTTGAGGTTGAATGCACTCTTGCAGAGGATTGAGATGCAAAATTAAGGCATCTGCGGCTAAAAGTTCCACTACGCGGCGACATTGATCTAAACCATAGTCATAATTGAGTTGAACAGCACCCAAGTTAGCAAATAACAGAATATCAGGACAGAGCGATCGCACTGCAAAAGTATCTGCCAGTTGGGGATTTTCCACTGCTACCCGTTGGGAACCAACACCCATAGCTAGTTTATATTGCTGTGCCACCTCAGCAAGACGACAATTAATAGTTCTAGCAAGTTCTGTTCCCCCAGTCATGGAAGAAATCAGCAAAGGCGCACCTAAATATTTTCCTAAAAAAGAACTACTGAGATCAATCTCACTACGATCTAGTTCTGGTAAACAGCAGTGCTGAAATCGGTAACGTTCTAGTCCATTTGTAGTCTGCCGAAAATTAACATCTTCATCCAGACAAATTCTAATATGATCTGCCTTACGCCTTTGAGTTGTTGAGTTTACAGGTAGTATCATCTTCAGTTAGTGGTGATTGGTGATTGGTGATTGGTCATCGCTCATTGTTAATTGTTAATTGTCCTGATTAATTCGACACAATCACGTCCATCCACCTCTTGCAAATAAACTTTTACCTGTTCTTCCTTAGACGTAGGTAGCTGCTTACCAGTAAAATTCGGATGAATTGGTAACTCACGATGTCCTCGATCTACTAAAACAGCCAACCAAATTGCATCAGGTCTACCATATTCAAGTACTGCATTTAACGCAGCGCGAATTGTACGCCCTTTATAAATAACATCATCTACCAGTACCACCGTCTTGCCACTCAAGTCAAAGGGAATATCTGTTTTTGCAGGTGTTCGCACACCTATCTGATCGAGATCATCCCGATAAAAAGTAATATCCACTGCTCCCACAGGCACTTGCACTTGTTCGAGTGCTTCTATTTGACGTGCTAACAAATGTGCGACGGAAACGCCTCTAGTGTAAACACCAAGTAGCACCAATTGAGATAAATCTCTTGACTTCTCAATAATTTGAGATGATAGACGGGTAATTGTCCGACGTATTTCGTCTGAGGAAAGGATTTCTACAACGTTTGCAGGCATAATTATTTGGCTTAAACAATAGATTTATGCAAAAATATTAATTTGGGCTGATTAGAATTCAGATGTAAGCGCCGCGTTGTCGCTCCTTCTAAACAGATTAACGTAGCTTTTTAGGTCGGGCAGATGCCCGAAACGCCGATAAAGAACTGGTTAAATAGCACGGAAAAGTAGTTGATTTGGTAGATAGTTGATGGTTAAAATTGCTATTATTAACCAAATTAGGAAGGAATAGCGGGTTAGTTGTAAAGCTTTGTGAATAGATGCTGGTGCGATCGCACTCGTCGCATCTCCCAACAAAGGTTTATGTTTGATAACTCCTCTATAATAATTATCCCCCCCTACCTGCACACCGAGAATTGCTGCATAAGCACACTCACTCCAACCAGAATTGGGACTAGGATCTTTAATAGCATCACGGCTACAAATACTCCAAACTTGCCTTGGTTTGCCACTCATCAGCGCCAGAGTAATTACAGTTAATCGACAGGGTAGCCAAGTCAGCATATCCTCAAACTTAGCACTGAACCAACCTAAATCAGTGTAGGGTTCATCTAGGTAGCCAACCATCGAATCTAAGGTACTGGCAGCTTTGTAAGCTAAAGCTAAAGCTACGCTCCCAACTCCTGGTAAACAAGCTCCGAGAATGGCATAGAATAGCGGAGCCATTACCCCATCAGTAGCATTTTCTGTAACTGTTTCTAACACAGCACGAAGAATTTCTGATGTAGAGAGATTTTCAGTATCACGACCTACATATTTACTTAACCGAGAACGCGCCTCAGTTAAATCATTTGTTGTTAATGGTTGCAAGACATCCTCTGCGGCTGCTCTTAAAGAACGACCTGCAAAACAACTAGCTAGTAAAATACTGCTCAGGGCAACACCTAATAATGGATGTAACCAGTTAGCTAGTTGCACTATTAACCAACCTATTAGTCCACTACCAACAATTAGTACTATTCCCAGGTAGACACCTGCTAACCGTTTCAATAGCGGACTAGATATATATTTGATCGCCACCTTAGAAAAATTACTAATGAACCAACCCATAACTTGAACTGGGTGAGTCCATCCCCAAGGATCACCAATAATGTAATCCAAACTCGCAGCCAAAATTAAAACTGTAGTATTAATACTGAGTTGCATTCTCGGTTTGGTGATTGGTTGGTCACACTATATATAGATATAGGATAAATTAACTTGCCTTGACAGCATAAATAGTGCGGGCATCTTGCCCGCTTATTGTTTTGGGTAAGTTTTATTCTGAATTCTGAATTCTGAATTCTGACTCCTGACTCCTGACTCCTGACTCCTAAATTCAATTTGAGTGTAGCGAGTCAATATTTTTTTCCCAATTCATACCATCAAACGGTTGAATGTCAAATTGATCAATCACATTCTCATCCAGACAGCGAATATTTACATCAATTGCATCGGGATGAGAACGAGGACGATAAAAAGAGTGAATTCCACAGATGCGACAAAAAGTGTGTTTAGCGATACCTGTATTAAAAGTATACGTGGTTAAAGCATCATCACCTTGTAGTAAGGTAAAGCGATCGCGCTGCACAATCAAGTGTAAAAATCCCTTCTTTGTACAGATAGAACAGTTACAATCAGTTGCTTCGTGCTTGTCAACAATTACCCGAAAGCGGACAGCGCCGCAGTGACAACCACCTTCATAAGTAACAGGTTTATTTACTTGTGTCATAGTTTATTTCAAAAAGTATTTCTATAGTAGTAGCCTTCATCAAGCTGATAGCTGATAGCTAACTGCTATACAACAAAACTTGTCGTCTCACCTTGAGAGGCTTGCCAACTGCGAGCATCATAGTAAAGGTCTGCCAGAGTAATACTGTACAACGCCTCTTTAAGTTTTTGATGCAAACGCCGCCATAAAGTAAATGTCACCCAGTCTCCTGCTTGATTAGCATCTGGTGTTTGGCTCTTAAGTGGTTCAATTGTTTCGCCTACTGCTTCTAGAATTTGTCCTAGAGAAATGTTTATAGGTTCACGAGCGAGTTGATATCCACCTTGGGAACCTCGAATTGATTGTACTAAACCAGCACGGCGCATTTCTATCAGTAGCTTTTCTAAATAAGGTGCTGGTAAATCTTGACGAGATGCGATCGCCTTGACTGAAGTTGGACCATAATTAGGTTGGAGACTGAGATCTAAAAGTGCCTTAACACTATAGTGTCCACGAGTTGTAAGTTTCATTCAATATAGATAAGCCTCAAGTAGGTAGTAAGTATTTCTCATTTTTATGGCTCGATGGTGTGATTAACTTGAGTTGTCCTTGTGACATCAGTTATTTACAACCTCTAGGCAATCACAAATTTATAACTATTTAAATAAAGATGCTATTTTTAACAAAAATAGTCAACAAAATTTAGTATATGCGTGTAATATAGTTTATGTGCCACTAACAAGTTGACAATAGCTGTTCAAAGCTTGACTGTCATCCCAATAAAAATGCACAAATCCCACTTGACTGATTAGTTTTACATTCAAGTTGATGAATAAAAAGAAAAAAATTGACCCGCTTGCGGGTGAAGAACTGACCAAAAAAGTCAAAGAACTGGGCAACCTCAGTAAAGAAGAAAAAGCCAGAGCCTGTGGCTACTATACCGTCACCAAAAACGGTGTAGAGCGCGTCAACATGATGAAATTCTTGAACGCGCTAATTGATGCCGAAGGAATTCAGTTAGACAGTAAACAAAATGGGCAAGGGCGTGGCGGTCGTAGTGCCAGCTACCGGATTAGTGTGCAATCTAATAACAACCTATTGATTGGTTCTGCTTACACCAAACAAATGGGCTTACAACCAGGTGATGAGTTTGAAATCACTTTAGGAAGAAAGCACATTCATCTCAAACAATTAGATGGCGACGGCGAAGCTATTGAAGAATAATTCTGATTCGCTCAGAGTTAAATCTTAAGCGCGGTCTTCAATAATTCTAGTTAAAACAGAAAAATGCTATGCCTATATAGGCAATGTTAATTTTCTATAGACATCTCCATAAAGGAATGTAGAGACGTGCTATGGCACGTCTCTACAAAAATTCTAGGCAACGTACTTGGAATTTATGGAGATGTCTGGTGTATTAAAACCGATTCTCAAGCTTTAAACAGTTTGTTTGAGAGTCGGTAAATTTACTTTGGTAACAGTTGTAGATATATAACTACGCAAAGCCTTGTGCGTGACAGCAACACTATAAGCTAAATCAATTCCTTCCTGTTCTAACACACCTAAAACTTCCTGCGGGTTGTCTCTATCAACAACTGGTAGTTGATGAAGTCCTCTAGCAGCCATCCGGTCTAAAGCGTCAGCTATCGGCTCATCATAGTAGGCATATAGTAAATTAGTTGTGCAAATATCAGCAATTAGCTGATAGATTAAATCATCTTTTGGTGAATCTAATTCAGTTCGTGATGCCCGTTCCGAAAGAGCAATTGCGCGGTTAATATCTTGTAAAGTGACAATGCCAATTAGCTGCTCAGTATCATTAATCACTAAAGCACTACGGCTACGACTGTTTGTTAAAGCAACTCCTGCTTCTAATACAGGCATTTGACTATCTAGCATGATAGCGGGGAGGTGCATCGCATCCCCTACAGGAATTTGCTTTAAAATCTCCTGATTTTGGTCTTTCTCAACATTAATCCCAATCTGTTGCAGATTTTCCCCCTGGCTTTCTGCTGGCTTGAGTCGTTCTACCAACCAAATACTTAAACCGACTGCCGCCATTAATGGTAAAACAATCCGGTAGTCTCTAGTTAGTTCAAACATTAATAAAATTGCTGTCAAGGGTGCTTTGGCACTACCCGCAAGCACGGCTGCCATTCCTACCATTGCATAAGCTGGCGGTGCAGCAATATTAATCATGCCTACTGGTAGCAATGCTGCTAAAACTTTGCCATAAGCTGCACCTAATGAGGAACCCAAAAACATTGCTGGTGCAAATACCCCGCCAACTAAGCCACTGCCAAGACTAATTGCGGTCATAATTAACTTAATTACCAGCAGAGTCAGCAGTAACCCCAAGGAAAAATCAACATCTTGCAGCATCGCTTCAATAGTTTCATAGCCGATACCCAGAATTTGAGGAACATATAAAGCGGCAATTCCTACACACGCGCCACCGATTACAGGATGAGCCGCGCTAGGAATTAGAGTCAACCATTTAAAGCTAGGTACTTCTCCGCGAAAACAACGTTGAGAGTATTTAATTGATTGAGTGTAGGCTACTGATACTAAGCTGGCTAATACACCTAATCCTAAGTAGAGAGGTAATTCTAGGGGACTGCGTACTTCATATACTGGTAGGGTAAAAGCTGGTTGTGTACCTAATCCAATTTGAGCGATTAAAGATGCGACGACGGCAGATAGCAATACAACGCTAACTGCTGAGGTAGCAAAGCTAGTTCCTAGTACTACTTCTAAGGCAAAGAACACTCCAGCAATAGGCGCATTAAATCCCGCAGCTAAACCAGCAGCAGCGCCCGCGCCTAAAAGTAACCTTTGGCGTTCGCGCGAAACTTGTAATACTTGACCGAGTAGTACGCCAAAACTTGCCCCAATTTCTACGCTGGGTCCTTCGGGTCCCAAAGATGCACCAGTTCCCAAGGAAACGGAAGCTGCTACCATTTTGGTGACGGGGCGCAGAGGCGACATTTCTTGAATACCTTGAAAGGCAGCAATTAAGGTGGACATACTGGGACCAAAATCAGGCGCAGCCAGACGCATTAACCCAACGATAATTCCTCCAACTATGGGTACTAATGCTAATGTCCAAGCACCCCAATGGAAGAGGACACCCATTAATTCCTCTAGCATTAAGCTATGGATGAGCTTAATTAAGTAGTGAAAAGTAACAACGCCCATACCTGTGAAGCCACCTATTAAGATGGCTAGTAGCAGGACGACTGTTTCAGGGGAAGGTTGTATTTGATTGAAAGCGTTAGTTATACGTGATGCAGGTGATGCCGAGGCGGAAGATGGCGGCAGCAGCACCTCAGAATGAGGAGTTGCGGTCATTGAGGGGCAGCAGAAGGAAAAATAGTAAAAATTTTAATTTTTGTTACTATCTCTAATTGTCATATATTAC
>JBARVL010000053.1:0-11937 GCA_049646245.1 Crinalium sp.
CCTCCCCTAAGAACCGTGCTTGCCACTTTCACGGCACACGGCTCAAGCATTCTACGAACTTACTAAACTCTTCTTAGAGTGAATCTGCTGATGACAGTAGAGATGTACCAGATTAAGATTGTTGTACTTATCATTTCCACCTTCACTGCGTGGGATTATATGATGCGCGTGTAACTCCTCTCCGTTAACCAGCGAGTCTTTACACACAGGACACCTCCCTTTCTGCCTCTTAGCTAGTACTTGATGACTTTTGCTCAGAGACTTTATATCCTTACTCCTTCTTGTTTCCCAGTAGTCTTTTAATTCAGGGTTATCAGGCGAATGTGTCCCTTTAACCATTACGTGGCGCTTTATTTTGATTTCTCCTAACAAAGTAAGCAGTATCCCAGTTTCTTTGTCTCCAAACTTACCCCAGGACTTACTTTTGCTAGTGAAATACTTCTTCCGTATCCACCCCCAACTTTTAGTCGGGTGCGCTCTCTTTGCCCACCTTAATGCTCTCCTGAACATCCAAGCATCTAGTTTATAAAAGGTTTCTGCTGACACTCCAACTCTGAAATAGTTACCCCACCCTTTTAATTTTGGATTGAGCTTTCTTAGCACCAGGTCAACATCGAACCCAATCAATTTCATCCAGCTTTCTTTCAGATTATCTCTGAATTTCTGCTTAGATTCATTACTAGGTTTAATCAGTAGCTTTAGATTGCTTCTACGGTCTTTTACTTCATAGCGTCTTACATTGAAACCCAAGAAATTAAACCCTTCAGTCAAGCTTACAATTTGGGTCTTCTCCTTCGAGAATTCCAATCCCCTTATTTTCAGCCATTCCTCAAGTATTTGTTTACACTTTTCAGCTTCTTCCTGCGTTTCAACTATCACCACGAAGTCATCAGCATATCTTACTAAAGCCCTATTACTTTTCGACTCAAAGACATCTCTATCTTTTCTGTAACGCCATTTTATTCCTAGTGCTTCTTCCATTCCATGTAGTGCAACATTTGCCAACAGAGGACTAATAACACCACCTTGAGGAGTACCACTTTCAACTGTATGGAATTTCCCCATTTCTACATAACCTGCCTTTAACCACTGTTTAATTAACTCCCTTGATGGGAAGTTACCTATGGTCTCTAACAAGTAATCGTGATTAATGTTATCAAAGGCTCCTTTTATATCTGCATCTAGGACAAACTGTTTTAAGCTTCTGCTATCTCCTTTAGCATTGTTATATATTGCCTCTATTGCATCGTGACAGCCTCTTCCAGGTCGGAACCCGTAACTTGTCCCTTCAAACTTACTTTCCCAGTACGGCTCTAGGGCATTTTTAACCATTGCTTGTACAGCACGGTCTATCATCACGGGTATTCCTAACGGACGTTTCTTTCCATTGGTTTTGGGGATATACACTCTTCGGACTGGCTTTGCCTTCCATATTTCATATACCTTCAGCATATCGGTGAATTTACCTTTAGCTTCTGGCGTTTTAACAGTCAGCTTATCCACCCCTGGAGTGTCTTTACCAGCATTTACTTGAGTTACTCTTCTTACCGACAATAGCCGATTAGCATAGCTTCTCAACATCAATTTTTGAAGTGAACGTACTTTTTTAAGGTCGTTCTGTTTAGCTGCACGATAGATCCGTAGTCTGAGATTAGTAACGTACTGATTCACTTTCTTCCAGTCGATTGTTCTCCAATCCGTCCCACAGGTTACATTAGACATTGCTGCCTCCAAACTTTTCCCTAATGGTTCTTAATTTCAACCACAAACTATGTGTAGAACACCTGTCTCTCGTCAGCACCCTTTCAGGTCAAGTATTACTCTATACGTCGAGTTATCAGGAACCTTCCTGTTTCCTCTTACCTTTCGGTTGACATCATTCGCTTAACTGAGACATCCCTTTCCCCCTAGAGTTTCAATCTCCTTTGCAGGACACCTTCTGATTAAATATGATCGACCTTTTCAGACCCTATGGGGCTTACTACGTTCCGCTAAATGTAGATCCGATTGACTTAGGTTTCTTCTCTACCCCGGATGTTCTTTCGGTGTTTCCATTAATCCAAATCAAAAGTTGGATCAACTTTAAGTAAGAGAGCGCGAGTACTTACTTTCCATAACATCATCAGGCTCGTATCAGCTACTTACGAGTTACTTTCCCTTAACGAGGCGTAAATTGAAGATTCACTTTCGTTAACCATATCAATCTTTCTCTTGCTCGGTTTCATCTTTATAGCTAGATTACTTCCTTAAGCTTTTAACTCCTGCTTCACACATCACCGTTACCAGTAATGCTAGGGAGAAACGAGAATGAGCTTGAAACACTAGCTCAGAAGACTCTTGCCTTCACTACGAAATAGCGACTTCGTATCGCACGGCGCTACAGGAGTTGAACCTGTCTAATCCTGGTTAAAAGCCAGGTGCATAACCGATCTGCCAAACGCCCAAAACTATTTGTGCGATAACTTACTCAGATAAGTTAGGAGAAACGTTTCTCCTAATTTCACTACTCCCGACAGGACTTATTCGCACAGCGTCTTCGTAGGAGAAAACTGCAACGATTAACTCAAATATCGACCGAGTGCGTTTACCTATTTCGCCACGAAAGCATGAGGTGATCTTTGTTTAGCCCAATAACCTCTTGGAGGTTTGTGAATGCCGTAAGCTTTACACCACTTTTCTACTGCTTTGTCGCTTACACCAAAATCATTAGCTATTTGAGAAGTTGGTTTTGTCCAAATAATTTTTTCCAGTTCCTCTTTAGAGGGTCTGACAACTCGTCTGGATGCCAACTTAAAGCATTTTTGAGAACAGTAAGTATCTTGAGTTGGGGAAATTAGTAACTTGCCACAAGACAAGCAATTTCCTTGTGCAAATTGGCAACTGTAACTACCATCTTCGTTGTTAACTAGCTGCCTAAGTGCAAGTGGTATTTTATTCCAGCGAGCTTTACTTTCTGCACTATCAAAAACTAAGACGCTAATGAAACGTTGGTTAGGCTCAGTCTCATTTTGAGGAAACCTCAAAGAAGGTAAACTTAACTTCTGCTTATCACTTTGGCGAGCCTTGCCTGCATGGTTATCCGTCAAAGCGTGACAGTTGGGACATAATACCTGCAAATTTTCTAAACTATTATCATGTCGATCGCCATTGATGTGATGAAGTTCTAAAGGAACATTCCCATCTAGCCAAGTATTTGTATGGCAAAGCTCGCATTCGGCAACTTTGAGACCATCTTCGAGCAGTTTGAGCTTCAATCTATGTGTACTAATAGTTGACCCTTTGTAAAGGTAATTAGTCACAGGTTTTTTATTAGAGGAATTGCGTCCTCGACTACCTTGATTTCCCTTGTAAACGATGTTTAGTTTGGCTAGATATGATTCTAATGTCAATGGCTTGCAGTGCAGTTGGCTACAAATAAAAGCCTTAGAACGATGTTCCTTAATCCATTTCCTGATTTGGGCTTCTTGTTCTATGATGTCATCTCTCTTCATGCCTCCATATTGTACGTATATCCAAAGTTAAAATAACGTCTACCATTAAATTAAAAGTAGAAAAGGTCAGGACTCCTGTATTTCCACACCTGAGATACGGACACAGCATGATACAGCGCCTCTTCCAGTTGGGCTACAGGAGTAAGAAACAGGAGGGTAGGCGATTGTGACGCAAGCGACTTTTTTCCTCCTGACAGCCCTGCCAGGGATCGAACCTGGAATCTTCGCTTTCAAAGAGCGAGATGTTGCCAGTTACACTACAGGGCTAAGTTTGGATGCCGAGGCTGGAGTCGAACCAGCATCTCCGTGATTCAGAGTCACAGCGACTTTCCAGGTCGTCCACTCGGCAATGAATGGCTGCCCCAGTAGGACTCGAACCTACAACCTTCCCGTTAACAGCGGGTTGCTCAACCGTTGAGCTATAGGGCAATACTTCCCAATTCAGGGATGGGAACGGCAGGAATCGAACCTGCTTCTCTAGGGCTTCAACCTGGCGCTACAACCATTTCAGCTACATTCCCACAAGCGGAGGACAGAGGAATCGAACCCCTAGCCCAAGGACTACCCTGGTTTTCAAGACCAGTTGCCGACCATTCAGCGGTGTCCTCCACAATTGGCGAGAACGGAGGGACTTGAACCCCCACTATGAAGATTCGTAATCTAAGATGTTATCCAGTTACACCACGTTCTCAAAGGCGGAGAGCAGTGGACTCGAACCACAATTGTTCATCCATCTGTTTAGCAAACAGCGCCGATCGCCTGATCGATTTACTCTCCATGTTTGGTAGGTCGGGCTGGAATTGAACCAGCAACGCAAGAAGCGGCGGTTTTACAGACCGTTGCCCACACCACTCTTGCGAGCCGACCTATGAACTTTGGCAGTGCAGACGGGACTCGAACCCGCTCTTTTACACGCTTGAAAGACGTGCCGCTCGACCACTTCGCGTTCTGCACCATAACGCAGAGACCAGGATTTGAACCCGAACCAAAGGTTTTGGAGACCCTGATGCTGCCGTTACACCATCTCTGCAATAAAATTGGAGTCCAGGGTGGGATTTGAACCCACGATGTCGGTTTTGCAGACCAATACCTTTAACCTCTAGGCGACCTGGACAGGTTTGGGAGCCTCGACGGGAGTTGCACCCGCTTCTCTCTAGCTGAGAACTAAAGCGACTTGTCTAGTCGTCCACAAGGCTACATTCATAGCGGTGGCAGGATTTGCAGCAAGCTTTCTGCGTTGTGAGTTACACCGCTATACGGGGATGACGAGATTTGAACTCGCGACCTTTCGCTCGACAGGCGATTGCTCTAAACCAACTGAGCTACACCCCCAAGTTTTGTGGCTATTCAATTTTCAAGGTTCAGTGTGTTTGATACCCAGGTTTTGTATTACTTGTAGTATCTAACTACATTTATACTACTACAACGTACTACAAGTTTGTCAAGGGATACTACAAACTTTTTTTTGAAAAGTTTTTTAGCTTGAATTGCAAGCACTCTCGCGCTATGAAGGTGAGCGTCGGGAGTATGTCACTTGCTGTCGTGGCAGAATGAATAAAGATAATAAGTTTCTAGTTAAGACGAATGCTTGCCAAGGTTGTAGCGACTGGCAGTAACCCTAGTGGTTTGTTGAGCTATCTCATGGATTCTGAGAAAGAATACTCACTCTATGGGGGAAATATAGCAGGACAGACTTACGGGGAAATCATGGCTGAGTGGAAAGCGATTAGCCAACAAAATCCTCGTACTGATAAAGACACCAAGCACGTTACGTTAAGTCCTCACCATAGCGATCGCCTAACACCAGAGCAATGGCTTGATATTGGCGAGTTCATGGTTAATGGGCTAGGTTACACTGATAATCTGTGGTTGATGATTAAGCATAAGCCCACAGAAAGCCAACAACAGAAGTATCCAGATGCCCAGCCTCACGTTCATCTGATGATTCATACGTTTGAATGTGACAACTTTACAAGAGTTAATGATTGGCAAGACCAAACAAAGGCTGAGGCATTAACTAGAGATATTGAGTCTCTGTGGGATTTGTACCAGGTAGCGCCAAGCCAAGAAGCATCACAATCGGCACCTACTACCGGGCAAAAGCGACGCATGATGCGGGAGCAAGAAGATTTTGAAAAAGGGTTACGAGCTACGCCACCAGATGAACCGACTCTTCAAAAGTTAGAACGGATAGTGATTGATGCAACAAGCGATCGCCCTGATGTCATTACCTTTGTAGGCAGATTGCAACACGCTGATGTTGACGTTCACCCCACCATTATCGGGGATGAGATGAAGGGCTTTGCATTTGAATATGAGGGATTTCGCTGTCGCGGTAGCCAGTTGAAAAACTGTAGCTGGAAAAAACTGCAATCTCTGCGGGGCGTGACGTTTAATTCTGAACAAGATTTACCTATATTACAAGCTGTAGCAGCAGGTGAAGTAGTGCAGTTGGAACCATTTCAGTTGCAAATCCAAGCACCTCAACTTGTCCCGACTCGCAGCAAGCTGTCAGCAGCTTCAGGCTCTGCTACCGCATCGGATTCTATAGATACCGGAAAGAGCAATATCTCTAACGAAAGGAATACATCAAAAGTTAAGGAGATTGACAATATTGAATTAAGCACGGCAGCTTATGTGGATGACTCAAAAGAACTGGAGAAGGTAGAGGATGACCCAGCATCGCAACAATGGCAAAGCGAATCAATTCAAGGAACCTCCCCCAGTAGACCCTCTAGCCGAATTACCGAAATTCTTGGAAGTCTTAGAAACTCTAGCCTCTCAATCGATCGCTCAGAATCAGACAATCGAGGAACTGCGGACAGAGATCGCGCAGTTGCAGCAGGGACAGGCACAAATCCTAACCCAACTTCAAAAGATGACGACGGTGTTGGAGACACAGACACAAACTCACAGTCAATTAACCAAGAACTTGACGAGCAACTCCGACGCATTGCTTTCCTCCAGCAAGACACAGCAGCAAGATTGGGAGAGCTTGAAGCAGAACATCAACGCCGAAAACCAAAAAGAATTCAAAAAATTGAGGCAGTGGATCAACAATCTAGTAGACGGGCTCAACAATCTGAATCAAACAAGCAAGGAGCATATCAACCAAGTCAAAAGCCAAGCCCTGGTATCGAACTCGACTAACCTGGGTTGGGAAAAGCAATCGCTACTCGTTATGGGTAAGTGTACTCTGACAGGTCTTGTTGCCGCTGCTATTCTTAGAATTGTTCCACCTGAGCCAGTATACACTTCTGCTACTACAGCCTATATTCTTGAACGAGTGGGATGGTTGCAAACAAAGTTAGAGCGGATTGAAAAGAAATTGGGGACAACTCCTGCTCGGTAAGTTGTCTATTTTTTCGGGTTACAAAATACCAGTTCCATAAACGCTTCTTTTCAGGATAGTCAGCACCGACTGATCGGCCATGTGAACGTTCCCTAGTCTGTCAAAACGGTCAATTGATACCAGCAATGCACCATCACTTATGCCTAAACTTTGATTACGCTTGTTGACCCAATCGGCTACAACTTTAATGCCAGATTCTGGAAGATAAACAATTCTATCTTTGCGCCCCTTCCCCTGTCGCACCTTCAAACCGCCCGATTCATTGTCAAAGTCAGCAACAGTCAAATTAACAATCTCGCCACGTCTTAAACCACAACGAGCGATCGCAATTAATGCAGCATCACGATAACCTGCTGCCGAGTCATCATCTAAACAAATGTGCATCAAGGCGGCGATTTCAGTTGGCTTTAGGCGGAAATATAGGGTTCGTGCAACCAAGTACAACCTAGTAGCCTGTCACATTTGTCAACCCCTTTTTGGGGCTTTTTCAATAAGTAATACAAATCATAACTTTGCCGAGAAAGATACAAAGTAGGCAAAGTATCATCGAAATATATACCCAAGCATGAGGTATTAACCCATGCCACTCATCACCACTAAACTTCCCTTTTCGGCAAAGATATCTTCTCGCTCTCTACCTCAGACTAAACAAAACTATTTGTCAACTGTTCTTAAATCAATATATTTGGAAAGCTTATTAATAAGGCAAAAAAGTGGGAATGAGAAGAGAGAAAGACTTATAGCCTGGAAGGTATACAGAGCAATAGTTTCAGCGATGCGTTGTCCTTGGTTGCACGAACCCTATATTTCTGCCTACCCGACTACGAGTAGATATAGCGTCGCTGACTTATTCTGCGCGAGTAAATATACTTAGTTGTCACATTTTTTCCTGAACTGGACACTAAATAGATGAGTTGTGGCAATCCCTGACTTATTCTGCGTGAGTAAATATACTTAGTTGTCACATTTTTTCCTGAACTGGACACTAAATAGATGAGTCGTGGCAATCCCTGCTTTATCTCTGTGGCTGAAGTATAACCTCCACAGGTTATCTACGCTTCTGGCAAGGTAGTCCCGATGAAAAATTTTTCCTGATTCTCACTAAATCAAATTTTTTCTAAATTACCTCAAACCAATCGAGGCAAGCGTTATTTAATTAACTCACTAAAGGTAGGTTTAAATCCTTGCCTGCACAGGCAAGGATTATTCGAGCTTCGTTTTTAACAGATGCGTAAATTTATATAAATAGGAGAAGTTATGACAATCTTTGAAAAAAGTAATGCTTGCCAACCAGCTGCAACTACCTCCCCTGTAATGCAGGAATGTGATTCAAGGATTCATGCAGAGCGAGAAATAGTCGATGATTTCATTAATACTCTGTTTAAATCAGAAGAGAAGAAAGCTTATCTTGTCCTCGCTTTCATACGGCGAACACTCAATCAGTTTAATTTAAATCATTACTATGATGAGGTCGATGTAATTTTAAAGGCGCGTGATATTAGACTTAAAAAAATCACATCAGGAGTACAAGTTACCAATGAACAAGCTTTCTTCAGAAGCATTTGTTTCAACGTGATAAGAGGCTTGTCTAAAAAGACAAAACGTCAAGAAAAAAATATAAATAAGCTTAAAGATAGAAGTGTATTTACTGACTCAAAAGAATATTTAATACCGGAGTTAACAACTGATAAAAATGTGGAAGCTTTATTTAAGGCATTGAGCGAATTATCCAAACTAGAATATAAAATTCTTATTCTAAGAGAAGTTAAGGAATTATCATGGAAAGATATTGGACAAATTTTAGTAAAGAGTAATGAGGAAATTGACGATACAAATTTGGTGAGTCGGGTGCGAAAAAAGGGTGAAAGGGCTTTAAAAAAATTACGCAATTCTTTCTTTAATTCTATAAAGTAAGTATTTAAAAGTTAATAGTTTCAAAACCTATATTAAAATGGTTCAATAAATATGAAACCGCTTCAACCTAAAATCACAAAAGAACGAAAAAACGATCACCTAGTTTTTGCACGGTTTCAATTGGGTCAATCTATAATACTTGATGAGAAACTTATCAATATAGTTCTAGAATATGTCAAATTAAGCACTCGAACTGAACTTTCGGAAAAGGAAGCAGAGCGCATGGATGAAATACTTGCATTAATAGAACGAAATGAAACTTTAACTTTATTAGTCAATATAATTGATGAAATTATCCTTGAAGAACAAAATTTTTTGACTGAAGATAATTTTTATCATTATAAAAATCAAATACACAGAGTAAAAGAATTTTTAGAGGTCGCTCTTGAAAATGGAAATAATCAGGAGTGCCTTGAGCCTGATGCAGATTTGAATGATAAGTGTCTAACAATTACTGCACCAACTCTAGAACAACAACAGATAATTAAAGAGTATGCTAACTTAGCAAATCGTTCAGAATTATCCGATTCGGAAGCAGAACGCATAGGAGAAATTTTAGAACTTTCTGAATCAGATGAAGTTCTTAGCTTTTTTATTAATGAGATTGATTATCTTAATTTTCAAGAATTAAATTTGTTGAGTAAAGATAATATTAGTAAATATGAAAATCAGATAGCAAGAATAATAGAATTATTAGACATTGAATTTGATACTCAGCAGCGACCAATTGAAAAAGACATAAGTGAGGATATAGAAAATAGAAGCGACTATTTAGATCGTTGGGATGAACTAAAACAACTTCAAAAAGTAGGTGATTCATACACTTGTCATCTATTACCTTTTACCTTGTCTGCTAGAAATTTTCTAACAAACGATGAGTTCCTAAAATCGTTTCCTAAAAGGTTATTAAAAAAATCCACTAACTTCCAAATACTTGTCTTAGGAGCGTCTGGAGTAGGAAAAAGTAAATTAATTAATTTACTTTTTGAAGACAAAAATATTAGTTGTACGAATGATACTGTTTCAAACAGCATAACGCTTATAGATACACCAGGAGTTGGAGAGTACAAAAATAGTGATGTGTATTTAAA
This sequence comes from Crinalium sp., assembly GCA_049646245.1. Classification (GTDB taxonomy): domain Bacteria; phylum Cyanobacteriota; class Cyanobacteriia; order Cyanobacteriales; family PCC-9333; genus Crinalium. The sequence continues at coordinate 9,849 of JBARVL010000053.1, forward strand.
TACTTGTTCAGTATTAGGTATTAATCGGTACGTATGTGATCGTTTTAGGGAAATAATAACTCTTAATAACCTTGGAACAAATTACAGAGATAAAGGAGAGTACGAAAAAGCTTTGGCATTTTATCAGCAGGCATTAACTATTAGTCAAAAAATAAATAATAACTCAAAGAAAGGACAGATTTTGAACAATCTCGGTTTAGTCTGTTCCTTTAGTAATCGGTATGCTGAAGCATTGGAATACTTTGAGCAAGCATTAGCTATTAATCGTGATGTAAGTAACTGTTCTGAGGAAGTAATTAATCCTAACAGTATTGGAACAGTTTCTAAGGATGAAAGAGGTTATGAAAAAACTTTAGCATTGTATCAACAAGCTTTATGTTTAAGGGTCTGTATACCTACTCTAGATATTACCTGGAGAATGGGAGATAAATCGGATAATTATTTATTAGAAGATTTTGCAGAATCATCTTGTGATAAAACTTTATCCGAAAAAGATGTAGTGACACTTGAGGAATTATTTGAGAATCAGAAAAATAATTGGATAGATGCTGTTATTTATGTGTTCAGTTCACAGATTTTTTTTGATACTAATGAACAGAAATATTTAAGGAAATTTTTAGAATACCAAAAAAGAATTAAAAAAATAAACAAAATTATTTTTGTGCTTAATATTGAAGAATCTACATATGAAATATATAAACCTAATAGAGAATTTCTTCAATATTTTCAGAAGAAGCTAACTGAGATTTATCAAGATTTTTATCCCGAAACTCCTCCTGTTTTTGAGGTAGATACCTTGAATGGAACTGGAATCAACAAACTTATTGAAGCCATAAATCAAATCTTACCCTGGGGTCAGTTTAGTAATATGCAATTAAGTCAAAAACATATTGACAAAAGTCCCAAAGATTTTTCTAATCTAGATAATATAACAGTACAACAAAAACACATAATCAAAGAATATGCTAAGTTAGCAAGTCGAACAGAATTATCCGACTCGGAAGCAGAACGCATAGGAGAAATTTTAGAACTTTCTGAATCAGATGAAGTTCTTAGCTTTTTTATTAATGAGATTGATCATCTTAATTTTCAAGAATTAAATTTGTTGAGTAAAGATAATATTAGTAAATATGAAAATCAGATAGCAAGAATACTAGAATTAATAGAATGTAAGCCTGAGCAGCAAAAAATGGATGATTGCTATACAGGAACTTTAGATAGTCAATTAAAAATTAGTAATGTTAAGCAGATTCAGAAAAATTCGATACTCGTAGTTAAAGAGGTGCAAACAATATATTAACAGATTAGATAATTGTCAAACCTTGAACAGCATGAAATAGCTAATAGTTATAGTAAAAATTCATTTTTCTACTGTGACTCAACCAATCCAATAATGAATCTGGTTTTTGGGTAATTTTACTTACTTTTGGTTTCTAATAACAATATTGTGACAAATGTGATTTTATCCTAGCTTTTCAAAAAATAAAACAATGGGAACTAGATAAACTCCTTAAGAGCAATTTGAAGGAGTTTACTAAAGTAGATTAATTAGTTAGCTTTCTCAATTAATTAAGCTTGGATTGTACCTTACTTATCAGCTTTCCATTCTTAAATGTGACAGTGATATAAGAGCCGTTAGAGTTTTGCCACAAAAAGGTTGCGGTCGTTTCAGAACGGTTAATTTCAATGCCGCGATCCAAAATTGCCTGTACATCCGTTAAAGACATTCCAGGTTTTAACTGTTCATAATCTACGCGGGTAACATCCTGAAATTCTGTCTGAGCGTGTCTTTCTTTCTGTTCGGTAACAGAAATAGCTTTATTAATGCCGACTTCTAAACCATGGCCAAACGCTACTCCCACGGCAAAAGCTAGTGTTAATAATGGTCTGAAAAGGCTAGTATCAACTTTATTAACTTTATTAAACATAAAGACCTCCTATGCACAGTTACAGAGGTCAAAACCCAGGGCAAACGCATCAAAATTTGGTGCGATCGCCACAAAATCTGGATCTTCTATGAAGTTGTCGACAAGGCTTGCCTTGTGGCAATATAGAGTAAGATGGCAAATTATTACTAAAAATTGCCAGT
>JBARVL010000054.1:0-5834 GCA_049646245.1 Crinalium sp.
TTAATAATAAACTCAAGCTATTAAAACGAAGTGGATTTGGTTTTAGAAATTTCAATAATTTTGAATTGCGAGCTTTACTTTTTTGGCATTTTCCTCAAACTTTAGCACACTAACTACGGAAGAGCCATTATTGAATGTGCATGGTTAGATTTTGCATTTAATTTGCTACATATAGAGTATTTTCCAAAACCTGTAAAAGCATTTCAGTAAATAATCAGTGACACTCGTTACCTGAAAAAAAAACGACTCCGCATATATAAGTTTTAATTTAAAATAGTAGAAATGTTAAAAATGCAAGAAAGAAAGTTTTTAATGAAAACAATTCAACCTGTTGCGGTAGGAACTCCCTACACTGAAAGTCTAAGTAGCTATCTCAAAACCATTGATAGTTGGGTTAGTGTTAACTATTAATGTTAATCTAATAAGCTTTCTTCCCTTTCAAGTTCTTTTTTAACAACTTTAAACATTGCTCTATAATCTTCAAAAGAGAAGTGCGATCGCTTGTTACCGCGTGCCAACTGGTTATCCAAAAAGTTTTAATACAGAAAACCAAAAAACTAGAGGGGAAAATTTAATCCCGTAGAACTAAACAGTGAAAAAAGTTCTATGGGATTAAATTTTGTAGTAATGTAATACTATGTAGTATATTAGGGAAGGCGCTATCGCATTCCTCGCGCTCGCAGAGCTTCGCAGTACCTTTAATCCCTGTGAAGCTGAACATTAGTAGGTAATGAAGCATAGTTATAAACATCATCCCTGTTAATTGGTTGGCAGTACTTCCACCACGGGTACTCCACATTACTCTGTAATTTCCCTAATAATGAGCGTGATGTTAAAAGCGCGTTTATTTTTAAAAATATGCTACCGACTAACCAGTTGACCGCCTTCTAACAAAAGTTGCTCAACTACAACTGATGATTTGACATCAATTGTCTGCGGTAAGTTGCTATCTATATCTAATGGTTTCTTTTTAACAACTTTAGGAGGGCTACATTCCAAGCAATATTTAGGGCAGGGGCCGAATGTCGGGCGTGTCGCGGCGCGATCGCATCCGGGGCATACAAATTGATAGATCCTTTCATGGATCGTGCGTTCATGGGGCTTGACTTTCACCGTTTTAGTGCTACCCAGTCCGACAAAACGCGGTCTGCTTATTGTTCTTGTTTTCATTGTCTAGAATTTAAATGAATGCTACTGATTCTATTAAAGCAGACGCTCAAGAAATGCCATCTCCACTTATTCCGCCAAATTTAAGCGTAGCGTTAGCTACTACCAGAGAATTGCGAGGTTTTTATTCCTCTAAGGTTGCAGAATACTCACAACTGCTAGAGCAAGCTCAAACCCAGTTAGTTCATGCTGAAGGGTTGTTGGCAGGATTAGAGCAGTTGCAGCCGTTGCAATCGGAACCTGTAGCCAATGAACTGAGTTTAATTCAGGCTGCAAGTCACGAAGAAGGTAAAAATGGGCATAACAATAATGGTTTTAGCTCAAGCCAATTAGCTGTCGAGTTAAATGGGGCAAAACAGTCACAAACTTTCGCTTCAACTGTAACGGTTCCCGATCGGGAACAGGAAGTACAATTGCTGCCACCCTATCAGCATTTAGACTTATCGTCTGCTATCGCTTCTTTATTTAAACAACACCCTGATATTATTCTTAAATTAGATTTCATTGTCAGGACTCTTTACGGGAAGCTGCAATCACCACAACATAAAGTTATATCTGAAATAGTTTTTAAGGCATTAGAACAGGGTGTAAAGGAGGGTCATTGGGACAAAGATCCTTACCCTCATGTTAATAATGCTGATTGTTATATCTCAAAATGGGAATCTGTTGCCGATCGCTCTAATGATAACGATCAACTACAAGCTGATGATGAGGAAACTGAAATTGAAACAGTTGAACAATCTATTAATAGCAATGTGCAATTAGTAATTCCTGTCGAGGAAACTGAAACTCTTATTGATGTTGGCAATGATGTTGCTTCCGATCCTGGTATTAGCAAATATGTTACCGAGGAAGAACTTTATGAACTGGTCAATTCTGGAATCTTGACAGAATTTAAATTAAAGAAACTTGCGGCTATTATAAAAGCCCCTTGTTATAACAATATGAGGCGACCTAAAACTTTTATTGCTGCTTTTCTAAAAAATCATTTGACTTATGAAGTTCTAGATGATTTTTTGAATATAGATGATCCGGATCATGTGTAATTTGTTTAATAAGCATGATCGGGATCAATCTGTTCCAATCACATAGCAACTGATTTCACGCACGTTTAGCTAGGTGGATATGTTATTACTATTTTTTGCATTCTTTAAAGCATTCACCCAGCCTGCTATGTGATTGGAAACGTTGTAGATAACAGTGGTGTGTTTGTAGCTTGAGGACTCGGATATAGCTCTCACGTTTTGTAGGCTAAGGAAGTGTCGTAAATCGTAAAACTGGGTGCTGTTGGTTTGATAATTAAGCTCTAGGTGTTGACTTTTTGAATGCTGGTTATTATCAAGGCAATAGTCGTGGCAATTTTCCACTATGTAGCGTATACATTCCAAGTCACTTGTTGGGTATTTAATTTTATCTGGCATTTTCTTACTCAATCTCTTTAATTTCCTTTTTGACTTATTTCAAGGTAAGCGGTGGTTAGCATTGCACCGTCTAAATCAACTTCAAGCTGATTAATTAAGTGCGCTGCCATCCTTTCTGCTTGAGTATGAGTCAAACCATTTGGAGGTGGTTCAAACGTACTTGATTCATACCCTTGTATGGTTTCTACAAGGCTGTTAACTGCATTGTTTAATTCTGGTAAGTCCATTTTTATTCCTAGTAATGTTTAAGACAATTGTGATCTAGGTCGTGCGATCGCGAGTGCAATTGCGCTTTGCGCGGAGTTTACCTATTAAGGGAAGTAGTGTGGATCTTCCTTTATTAAGATTTGAATCCAATCGTATACGTGATTTGAGATGTCGTAGATAACTTCGGTGTATCCATTATTGGAACCTTCTGCTACTACTTCCACATTTTTAAGACTGAGGAATTGTTTTAACTCAGAGAATTCGCTACTATCTGTTTTGTAGTAAAGCTCTAAATATCCGCTATCCCCATCGCAATTTTTATAGGCATAACGCATACATTCTACTTCGGCTTTAGGGTATTTAATCTCTTTTTTTTGCTTTTTTTTTTGCTCATATTTCTTCCGTTGAATTGGGAAATGATTTCAGTACAATTTGTTCGCCAGTCTCTAAATTCCGCATGGCTTTGGGTAATCCTCTACTATCAAATTCTGTATATACAAAATTTTGAGGTGGGTAAACCAGTTCGCATTCAGTTAACATAGGGTGATTAATTAGACAAGCAAACTCTGTTTGAAGCTCACTATTTTCCCACAGCTTTTCATGGTGATATGCGAACGACTTGTCGTCGCACTTCGCTTCGCATCCTCCCAAGTTTGTATTGAGGTTAACTTGCCAAACCCTCTGATTTGATAGGCTTCTAATTCTAGTAAATCAGCTTGTTTTTTGAGTTCCGCCAATGTTTTTGCCATAAGCTTACTTGTGATTTTGATGGTAAAAAAGATTAAATGTATGTGAACTTTTAATCGTGATGATGGGAAGCGATCGCTTCCCTTTTCTTAAGCACTTATTTGTGTGCGGGTTGTTGACTTTGGAATGGCTGAGATAATGCTACGGTCGTTGCGATTTCCCTGCTGTACCAGGCTAGTCCTTGCGGGACAGTGCTGCACAGCGTCACGTATCCAGCAACTTCCTTGGATAGTAAACTCGCCTCATTCAAATCTTCCGTCCAGGCCCAATCAAATGTCTGTTGCAGATTTTCCAGTATGCCTTTACGAACTATAGAAAGTGCGTTGATTTTGATAAATCCCTGTTGACTTGCTAGTACAATTGCTGCGTCCAGTTGGGACTGGCTAGGATTTAGTTTTTGGTAAATCTGAAACTGGGGGACTCCCGCCCTTTCCTTTGTTCCGTTGAGTACGTGGTGAAAATATTTCATTTTTTTGCTGTAATTTTATCAAGGTTTATTTCAGATTTCTAGGTTTCAAATGTTTCAATTGCTCCCCATTTTTATGTTGAAAAGTTAATTGTGCATTAGGCATTTAGAAGAGTGATAGCTCCCTATTTTGTTGAATTACGCGATCGCATGATTGTACGGGTGCGATCGCATCTACTAAGTTTGGTTACTTGCTGTGTTTAAGATAGGTGCAACAATTAAACCCAGTGAGCAAGTTGGTGTTTTACGTTGTAGCGTGTCCTATTAGTGTTTTGACTGATACCACTTTGGCGGCTCAAGAAGTGTTTAAGGTAGCCCCATTGCCTACCGCCTTCAGGCAAGTTTACATACCCCTCTGCATCAGAGTTATTCAGTAAATAGATTTTGCACTCTGCATCAGTTTCGGGGCAACCAATGATTCGCACTGAACCTTTTTTAATTGCTTCTATTGCTATTGGCTTGAGCAATGCTAGTGCTGATGGTTCAAAATTTTTAAAACTTAAATCCATTGTGTCGGCAGTATTTAATGTTTAGTGCAGTAGTTTGAATTTAGCCATTTCTATACCTCTTAAGTTTGCTTTTTACTATGTTAAACTATTGATAGTTATTAGTGGTAATAAAAATGGTTAATCAATTACAAAATAATCAAAAGATACATAGAGAAATAGAAGAATATTTGACTGAGGGGAGGAAAGTTAATTTAGTTGGGAAGTCTGGGGCTGGTAAGACTACTTTACTGCGTAAAATTCTAGATCTGAATATACAAGTCAAGGGTAAACTAACTAAAACTATCTATTTGGATATGCAGCTAATCAAGTCTCCTCAAGAGTTCTATGCTGCGATTGCAGACTTGTTAGAATTGGATGATTCTTTGCAGGGATATTATCTTGGTAGGGCTATTAAAAAGCTTCCTTATTCATCAATAATAGTTCTGATTGATGAGGCTGGTTTGCTATTTCAGGATCATCTGTACACCGTTTGTTCTTGGCTACGAGCTATGACTGATGATTATGAGTTTGTACTCTTAGCAGCTTCTCTGATTGATTTGATTGACTTGGAAACCGAAAGTGGTAAAACTTCGCCTTTGTATAATGTTTTTTACCCTTTGTACCTGTGAAATCTATAGTGTATTTTGATGTTTTGTGCCTCCCCCGACATTAATGGGGGTTAGTTATTTATTAATTATTAACAATAAGGGTAGTAATACTGTAGGTAGTTCACTTTTGTAAAAATAATAACTGCGCTGCGGCAGTTATATAGTTTATGTTATGCGTGTTATTTAGTTAGTAGTTTAGATATGCGATCGCAAATCTTTAATCCAGGGTATCGCTTATCTTTCCGAATCTTCCATAAGATTAAGCTAAAGCGTTGAGCCTCGTGTGATAGTAGCGCGTGCGTGTGCTTGCAGTTGAATTTGTATACATCGCCTGGTGCGAGTTCTATTGTTCTTCTGTCGCCCGCCTGCCGATTAAAATCATAGCCAAATTCTGCTTTTCCGCCGAAATTGATTCCAAAAGCTAATTCTTCTGCGTAGGTATGATCTCGATGCCAATCTATCCGAGCATCGCTGTTTATTTCGTTGGATTTGCCGCCAAATGTTAGTAGCGCAATTTGGCAGCCAGGATAGATTTTCTGGCTTATTTTCCAAAAGAATTGATCAAAATATGCCTCCGTTGTTTCTGGCGGCATTTGTAGATTGGCTTGATGAAAAAGCCATATCCGGTGCCGCCCTGGTGCATAGCGAGAAACATCTTGCTCCATCTTATCGATCAGCAATGTTGATCTTTTTACTAAAATTTCTTGGCTTTCGCTGTTGAGTCTGCCGA
>JBARVL010000055.1:0-7799 GCA_049646245.1 Crinalium sp.
GCCAAGGAACTCTCGACGCAAAAGCTCAACGGCGTATCGGTTTGCCTTGGAGTCCAGCACTAGCAAATCGTACTTGTGTAGCAGTAGGCGGTACTATTCTCACCGCTAGACTAGCACTTACTTATGGATTAGCTTGTAATACTGCTGGTGGAACTCATCACGCCTTTCCTAATTATGGCTCTGGTTTTTGTATTTTTAATGATTTAGCAGTTACAGCGCGTGTTTTACAACAACTCGGACTGGTCAAAAAAATTCTCATTGTTGACTTAGATGTACATCAAGGCGACGGTACTTCTTTTATTTTCCAAGATGACGAGAGTGTTTTTACTTTCTCCATGCACTGCGAAGTTAATTTTCCTGGTACAAAGCAAACCAGCGACTTAGATGTTCCCCTGAAAGAAGGAATGGAGGACGATGAATATTTACAAACTCTTGACAAATATTTGCCAGACTTACTAAGTGAAGTTAAGCCAGATTTAGTTTTGTATGATGCTGGGGTTGATCCGCATTTGGGCGATCGCTTAGGTAAATTATCATTAACAGATACCGGAATATATCGCCGTGAAATGCAAGTGTTAACTACTTGTATATCCCAACGTTACCCAGTTGCTTGTGTAATTGGCGGTGGTTATGCCGATGATCTTGATGCGTTAGTCTATCGCCACTCATTAATTCATCGCGCCGCTAGTAATATTTACCGTCAGTATCAGCTTTGATTACACACTAGGGGTAGAGAAGATATATTGTCTTCTTCAATACACTTTTGTTGGTGACATCAAAATACTTAAGCTGAAAGACACAAAATTTATAAAATGTCATCCGCCATTGGTAATAAATTATCAAAATTAACTAATTACCAATAGTTGACTTGATTGATTAATGTTTAATTATGTCTATCTACTTATCCCACTTAAACCTAGCGGAGGAAAAACCGTGCTGCTATCCAAAGGCTTTGAAGTCGAGATGTACACTGGCACTCCCGAAGGGGAGATCGTGGGACTCTCAGACCGCATCGTGGCTGATCTAGAGGGATTTGTAACAGAACCAGATAGTCGCAATGTCGAATATACAACTCCCCCCTTGTGTTCATACGATCGCTTATTGTGTGCTTTGGTACAACCTCGGCAAAAACTTAGAGCATACTTAAAGCGTTTAGGTAATTACACACTCATACCTGGGAGTACTTTATCTTTAGGTGGGAGCGATCGCTTTTACCGTTCCGACCCCAATAACCCTTATCACGGATATATTGAACAAACTTACGGCACTAAAGTTGTTACCGCCAGCATCCACATTAATATTGGCATCAACGATCCGGAACTTTTGATGCGTGCCTGTCGTCTTGTCCGTGTAGAAGCACCTCTTTACTTAGCTTTAAGCGCCTCATCTCCTTTTATTGACGGTCAACCTACTGGTAATCATTCCAGTCGTTGGGCAACCTTCCCCAAAACGCCCTCGTATGTCCCACTGTTTCAAAGCCACAGGCACTTTATTCAGTGGACAGAAGAGCAATTAGTGTTGGGGACAATGCAAAATGTCCGCCATCTATGGTCGTCAGTTCGACCAAACGGCAACCGTCGCCCTTACGACCTCAACCGCTTGGAATTGAGAATCTGTGATTTAGTAGTTGATCCCATTGCCCTTTTAGCGATCGCAGCTTTATTAGAAGCACGTATTTGGCAACTAATGGCTGACCCCAGCTTAGACCCCTTAGAAAAAAGTACCTTACCAGCAAGCACCCGTGCCGAAGATTTAATTGCCTTAACAGAAGCTAACGAAGCCGCCGCCGCCCATCAAAGTTTGGATGCCCAATTACGTCACTGGGAAGACGGTAGAGTAATTCGGGCAGGAGAATGGATTGCCGAAATATATCAAGAGGTACACGCGATCGCCAAAAAACGTGGCTTCAGTTGCTTCCTTTCGCCACTGCAAAAAATCTTAAGAGAAGGTAACACTTCGCAACAATGGTTGAAATTACATAATCAGACCTTAGATACTTACAGTATAATTACGCAAGGTATCCAAGAAATGGCAGATCAAGAACACGAATTAGAAAATAAGTTGTGCCAGCCCTTAGTTGCTTAAGTTGAGTCTCAAATTTTCTCGACTACTCATCAAAATATCTAATCAATCAAAGAGGCTGACAGAGTATTAAAAAAATATATATGTCAACTGCTAACAGTTGACAGTTGACTGCCTACGTCTAACTGCTTACTGTTAATTGTTAATTGTTAATTGTTAATTGTCTCATGGTCAGGGTTGTTCTAGTTAACCCCCAAATTCCGCCAAATACTGGCAATATTGCTCGAACCTGCGCTGCCACCTGTACTGAGTTGCATTTGGTGGGTCCATTGGGTTTTGAAATTAGCGATCGCTACTTGAAACGCGCAGGCTTAGATTATTGGCCTTACGTTAGCTTAAATTACCATAAAGCGATAGAAGAATTTATTTCTTACTCCGAAAATTTAGGAGGGCGCTTAATCGGCTTCAGTGTAGCTGGTAGTAGTAGTTTCAGTAAATTCGAGTTTCAAGACCAAGACTGGCTATTATTTGGCAGCGAAACAAATGGTTTACCAAGCGACATGATTAAGGCTTGTAGTGCAACTGTATATATCCCCATGACACAACCAGGCGTTCGCAGCTTGAATTTGTCTGTAAGTGTTGCTATTGGTTTATTTGAAGCACGCCGTCAGCTAGGGTATTTAGCATAAATATTTTTGATTGAGATTTCAATGCTCAATTTAAATTTATTCATAACTGACAAGTTTTATTGTCAGGCAATCAAATTCCAGATCTAAACCTCAACCCGCAACAAACTATGCTCGACTTAAATTTTGTCTCAAGCAAAAGTTAATAATGCTGTATTTGCATATATGAATATAAACTTGTGATTTACCTTACTCAAGATTAACTGGAAAAATTTACAGCACGTTGGCTTTAAATGTAGTACACCCCTGCCGTTATTAAAGGGAGGGGACAAGGGCAGTGTAGGCGGTGTAATTTTGTACTTCACCCTCCTTAAAATCTGCTGTAGGTATGAATTGCAGAAAACCTGATCCCGCCAGCAGGAAAACCTTTGAATTTTGCCAATAAGATCATTAGCCTTCAGCTAAATAAGCTACAAAAACCTGGTTTTATTCATAAGCAATTTATATAAAAGTTATCGGTGATCAAGGAAATTAACTGATAGATTTTTGTGATCCACACAGCTAAGTACTGAACAGAGTAAGTAGCTGAAAAGCTTACCCTGCATAGCTTGAGAGTAATTCAATCCTTGGGAAATATTGATCCCAGCACAATTCACACTTTAAGCATCTGGGGGATTATACGGTTGTTTAGCAATGCTGAATCAGTTTAAAGTCTGTATTTGTAATCTTTTAGTTGCTCGTCTAGTTGTCTAGAGTATTTGTCTAAACCTTACTGTCAGCAGAAGAGGGGAATTTTGCTTTTGAGATTTAATCTTAGAACAATCGCATTCGCTCTACCCGAAGGTATATGTTGTAAGACGAGTCCAAATATCTAAAATCCTTTTTCAGCATCTAGACAGAATTATGGCTGCTACCGCCAAAATAAGAAATTTGGCAATTCGCCAGCAAATATTTTGGTTACATAGCAAAGTTTTACGAATTCATGTAAACTTGTCTAAACTAACGAAGCAAGGTAAGGTTGCTTAAGTATCGTTGCTAAAAGTGAGCCTGTTCGCTTTTAAATGTGATTTACCCGCATTAACGGGTATAACACTAAAAATTCAGCGTAACTTAATCGCTTGTTATTAAGTAGGAGGTCGTTTTTGAAACGCGCATTTACGCATAAGGTTGATTATTTTCCTTCCTGTGCCGCAGACAATAATGCGTTAGCGAAGCTCTCTGGAGGAAAGCTTCCTGGAGAATTAGCCAACACAGTTAACGCCAACTCTCCAGAGGTTAACCGTCGGGCTTGCACCTCTGCCGCCATGATTGGCTTGGCAATCTCAATGGGTGCATCTAGCCTATTGCTGCCTAACCAAAGTGATGAAGCTCTAGCGGCTGAACCGATAGCTGGTGAACCGATAGCCACATCTACAGCATCGGAAACAGCAGTTGAATTGCCCACATCTGCGGCAGAACTGCAACCCGCAGTATCAAACCCACAAGCTGAGGCTTTAAAAGCAGCAATTCCAGACCAAGCTCCCACAGTGATTGAACGTCATCTGCAAGCGGAGCCACTCCAACTTGCGGCAACCTCTAAGGTAGATGAAGCATCCCTGACGACTTCCAATAGCTTGTCTGCCAAATCTGTACCACAAACACAGGTGCCGAAAATTGCATCTGTCGGTAGTATTGTTAAGCTTCAAACAGGCGATCACGAACAAACTCAGTTATCCCAAGTGGATTCGCCTCAATTCCAGCCTTCACCGACGCAATTATCCCCTCAACTGCAAGCAGGTCAATCTGTCAGTTTTCCAAGCAAAGTAAACGACCTGTTAAAAGCAACTCAAGAGAATGCTATTGAGCAATTGCGCCATCGTGCCTCAAACGACTTGGCACAGAAGTTGGAAGAATCTACAAATAAATTAGCCACCTCCAAGATAGCTAGAAGAGAATTCTCTGTAGCCCTCAAACCATTAGCAACTAAGGAAGCTGTACAAGTACAACAGCCCGTAGTTAAGGGATTAGAAACCAGCGTAAATTCTTCATTTGCAGTAAATAGCCCGATCGCATCGCCAAAAATGTCACCAACGGTGATGCCATTATTAGCGACAACTTCTAGTCCTGTGGTTATGCCTGTGTCTCTGCCAGCAACGTCAGTAACTTCACCAGTTCTGATTGCACCAGTAGCTGAAAAATCATCAAGCGCCACTGATGTTAAAACAAGCATATCAGCAACACCTGCCGTACCCAAGCCAGTTGTAGTTGAACCTACCTATCCAGTAGCAAAAACAACTGTCTACCAAGTAAAACCAGGAGATACGGTAGAAGAAATTGCTCAAGCTTATACTGTCACCCCTAAACAATTAGTTCAAGCAAATAAAATAGAGAACCCCAACCTGATTAAAATTAATCAGGAACTAAAAATTCCGGCTGTCAATTTAACTAGCTTAGTTTCTCAGATTGAACCCACAAGTTTTAATGGCAGTTTAGCAACTAACGCTGAGTTGTCAAACACCAGAATTAATCAGCCTTCTTTTCCTATAGGTGTTCTACCTGCTTCTCGGCAGCAGGCTTTATCCAGCACGAGAGCAATTCCTGCAACCACTACCCTTGTATCTACTGTTGCAGGCAATACGATCCCGAAACCGACGTTATTGGTTGCTAAGGAACAAAATTCTGAATATAGCTCGGTAAATAGCCAATTAAAGCAGGAATATCAGCCTGTAAGCCAAGCTAATATTAAAGATCTGCCCACCTCTAGTGCTATTAGTTCGCAAGTTTCAACCTTATTAAACAACAATCAGCCACAACCGCCGTCTGTACCCCAACTGATTCCAGCCAATGTTAAAAGGCAGACAACACTTCCTACCGTCACCCTGCCAGTGTTAACACCATCGAATAGCGGTAATAAAGAGCAGCAGGAGTCACTTCAAGCCCAAGCTATTCAAGCGAATTCAAAATCTTATACGACGGCTCCCATCGTCATCCCTGTGCCTCAACCTTTAAGCAATAGTGAAGCACCGAAACCTATTCAAGTACAACAACAAAGTAGCCCAACCATCTCCCCAGTACAACCTACTGCGGGTGCGATCGCTATCCCAGTTCCTTCACCACAGGTAGCAGCAGCACCAACAGAACCAAGCAACTACAATCCGAAGATCCAAACGCCAATTGGGGATACAGTATCTCCTGATTTGCCACCTATACAAGGACCAACACCTTATTTGCCACCTAGCAATCCACCTGCATTTCAAGGTTACATTTGGCCCGCAAAAGGGGTGTTTACATCAGGCTATGGTCGGCGCTGGGGAAGAATGCACAGAGGAATTGATATTGCCGCACCCATTGGTACACCCATTGTGGCAGTTGCCCCTGGTATAGTAAAAAGATCTGGGTGGAGTTCAGGTGGCTACGGCAACTTGGTAGAAGTTCAGCACCCCGATGGCAGCTTTACTCGTTATGCACACAACAGCAGACTTTGGGTGGTTGCAGGACAAGAAGTTCAGCAAGGTCAACAAATTGCTGAAATGGGTAGCACTGGTCATAGTACTGGTCCTCACTGCCACTTTGAGTTGCACGCTTATGGAAAAGGCGCGGTAAATCCTGTGGCATATCTGCAACGTCGCGCTTCTTAACTATCAGGGTCAAACTGTAGAAGATATCTCCAGGGAAGTAAAGCTTTTGGGATTTGGACTTGAGAAATTTTAACGAGCAGCAGGTTAGAAACATAAACACCTGCTCAGTCTAAACCCAAATGCCCTCTCCTGAGTTTTAGTTTCTATCCTTCAACCGTCTCTAGGACTCCCACCACACTGCACTGGGTTGGTGGTGAGATGAATCACGGACAGGATTTTGTGCTAAAATACCAACAGTCAAATGAACCTCTTGTAGTTGTGAAAACCAAGCAACATAATTGGGACAAGTAGTAAGGCAAAACATTCAAATACCGTAGGGCATACGGGATTTCAAGCTTGTGGAGAGAGAGTAAGACTACAGGAGTGCTTGCATCAAAAGCATTTCTCGATGAAGCAAGAATCTCCAGTCACAGCGCAAGCTTGACGGGAGAGTGTCAAATATAGAGGCAATGCGTAAGTTTTATGGATAAATCAAAATATATTTATTCCCAAAAAGAACGTTAATCCCGAAAGCCTGATGACGACAGTACCCAATTTGATCGACACTCCCACCTCAAGTGTAAAAGATCTGGCAATTACTTTTGCTCCCTTATCGCTTGAAGAGGTTTATGCTTTAGCTGATGATCAAGCTAATGGCGCAGTAGTTGTTATGAGTGGGATGGTACGCAATCAAACTGATGGAAAACCAGTAGTTTGTTTAGAGTATCAAGCTTATGAGCCAATGGCGATTAATGTCTTTAAGCAAATAGCTACTGAAATTCGCTCCTTATGGTCAAATGTTAGTCGGGTAGTGATACATCATCGCACGGGCAAATTAAAAATTGGTGAAATCAGTGTGTTGATAGCTATAGGTAGTCCTCACCGCGCAGAAGCTTTTGAAGCTTGTCGTTACGCTATTGATACACTTAAGCATAATGCTCCCATTTGGAAAAAGGAGCATTGGGCTGATGGCTCTAGTAGTTGGGTAAGTATTGCGGCTTGTGAAACTCAGGAATCTTGTTGAGGGTTGAGGGTTGAGGGTTGACTGCTACGAAACCTATATCCCCCCTAGCAGGGCTTAAAAAGGAGGGAATATTCAAACCTGGGAACGACATTAACTAGATCCCCCTGAGCAACCCCGAAAGTCGGGGGGAACATTCAAAGTCCCCCTTCTTAAGGGGGATTTAGGGGGATCTTCGGGTAATACCTGTAAGTATTGCAATTTGTAAAAATTGCTACATTAATCAAGTTTATTACTTTAGACTGATTTCCAATTATTAGTTTTTGGATAGCAGGAGTCTAAGAATGCCAAATTTTAATTGGCACGATTATCTAGTCTTTATTTCTTTGATAGCTTGTATTGCTGGTCTAATTTTACTATTTTATCCCGCTCCAATTACAGATGAAACAAACAGCAGTGATGAGCGAATGCTGTTAATGATGACTTTTTCTTACTGGACAGTTTATTGTCTTGCTACTATCGTTCAAAAGCTGCAACTACCTGATTGGGAGATTTTACTACTAAGCTTGAAGTTTACGGCGTTGATTTCTTATT
>JBARVL010000056.1:0-8272 GCA_049646245.1 Crinalium sp.
CAACAAGTTGCTAGTAAATATTTCATCGAACCATATATCTCATTAGTAGGTCCTGCTGCGGTAGTTGAACCACTCAAAATTACTTGAGTCAGGACTTACGCAGGTTGAAAAAGTGAAATAGTACCAAGATGCCAATTATTTAAGGCTTTCCCCAGTCACCATTCCCCAGTCACCATTCCCCAAAACCACCTATTTTGGGTTCAAATGTGTAAGTCCTAAATTTCCATCTTTAGGGAGAGGATAGACTCCCTTCTATGGATAGAGTGACGGTCGCTACTTTAACGGTTAAATTAATAATCGTCAGATAAACAAACTTAGTTGTTTTAGCTAATGACTTTGTTAGTAAATCTGATTTAAATAACAGACTCAATTAAATCATCCCTTACTTAATTATCAATAGGAGTTTAATAAAAAGCCATGCCTATTTACCGCGATCCCGTAGAACGTCGTCTTGACGAAGAAAGATTAGTTGCTCGTGAGAATAACGGCGCTGCTAGTGGTTTGCTAATAGGGCTGATAATTGCTGCCCTTTTAGGTTTGGCTGGTGCTGCATTCTATTTTATGAACCAGCGTCAAGAATCACCTACACAGATTCTGCCGATACCAGTACCTAATAACAGTCAGCCTCAAAGTCAACCCCAAAGTCAAGATAGAGACACCACAATCATTGACAGAACTATACAAAAAACTAGAGAAGTAGTTCCTGTTCCTGTTCCTCAACAACAAGCACCCGCTTCTCAACAAACAGCACCAAAAGCGCCTGATATTAACATCAACGTTCCAAGCCCTACAAATCAAGCTCCCGACACAAGCACTTCTACTTCCCCAACTACACCCGAAAGTCAGGGTACTGATTCGAGTACGTCAAACCCTCAACAATAAACAATTATCAATTATCAATTATCAATTATCAATTACCTCCCAACTTCAGTTGTGGGCTTGAAATAACGAAAAACTTTTTGATTTCCAGAACGCCGACGCGCGGGGCAAGCAGGCTAAAATTGATGATTGATAATTGATTGCTCGGTTTAAAAAATCTATTTACATCCCAATTACATTAATAATTTTTGGCGGTAACTATGGCTAACCTAAGAAATCGCAATCATAATGACAGTAACGGTCG
The DNA here is from genome assembly GCA_049646245.1 of Crinalium sp. GTDB lineage: Bacteria > Cyanobacteriota > Cyanobacteriia > Cyanobacteriales > PCC-9333 > Crinalium. Next base: position 1,124 of record JBARVL010000056.1, read on the forward strand.
TTACAATGAGTCTGACAACATACCTCCTGACGAATTTGTAGAGCCAGGTAGAGTTACTTCCTATCGCGATGGTTATGTTCATGGTCGTGTTTCTGAACGCCGTCAGCAAGATGAAGTTCTAGAAGTTCGTGATAATAACAATGCTGCTCGTGGCTTGTTAATTGGTCTGTCTCTAGCTTCATTAGTTGGGCTGGGTTTAGCTGCCCTATTCTTCTGGAATCAAAGACCTGAAGAAGCTCCCACACAGATAATTGTGCCTCAATCTGTTTCACCTTCACCCTCACCACAGTCTGCTGAAACACAAAATCGCACAACTGTAATTGAACGTCAAGTTGAAAGAGTACCGCAAGTGGTTGTACCGCAACAGCCAGCTTCGGCTCCTCAACAAACTGCGCCTAAGATTAACATTAACGTTCCTCGACCACCAGCACCACCCGCTCCCAAAACTGATGTAAGAGTAATACCAGTGCCTTCAGCCACGAAGGAAGCTCCTGCTCCTCAACAAGACACAACAATTAACGTTACTCCTCCTCAATCTTCAACTCAAAACTCAACAACATCTACTACCACCAGTACCACATCTTCTAATCCTAAAGCGAATCCCATCAATCCTTCTGAGGGTACGCAGAATCAAACAGATACCCAAACAGGTACAGATTCTTCTACTCCATAGCAAATCAAATTCTTTGGGATAATATTTAGCTTCTAGCAATAGTTAGGAGCTAATTTTTTGTTTGCATAGAGCTAAGATATAGCAATAGACACAGTGCGATCGCAGCCATTGCAAGTTATATTAATTCCAGCTAATTAATTACGATCTGGGTGGGGGCGGGTTTATGATTATTGTTGGTCTGAAGATCAGCATTTCTGTCAACCCGCCCCTACGGTTCACCCGCCACTACGCACATATTGGTTGCGATCGCCTAATGGCAAATTGTCGGCAAATCTCAAACGCGACAACGTTACTACCACCATTGATAATTGATCATTGATAATTGATCATTAATAATTGACTTGTAGTAAAAATCAGGCGGATAAATCCTTGCTAGACGAACAAGCAAAAAAGACTATTCTGCGTAAGATTCCACATGGACTATATATCTGTGGTGTCAAGGATGGAGAGGATGTCAACGGCTTCACTGCAAGTTGGGTAATGCAGGCATCCTTTCAACCACCGTTAGTTGTTAATTGCGTGAAGCAAGATTCTAAATCACACGCAATGATCAAAGCTAGCGGTGTATTTGCGATGAGCTTTTTAGAAGCGGGACAAAAAGAATTAGCGCAAAAATTCTTCAAACCTCAACGCCGTGTTGGTAATAAGTTTGAGGATGTGGAATTTTATCTAGGACAAGAAACTGGTTGCCCCATCATCTCCGACTCTCTTGGTTATGTAGAATGCAAGGTTGTCGGTAGTGTAGAGCATGGCGATCACACTGTTTATGTTGGGGAAGTGATCGGCGCAGGTGTTCACCGTGAGGGTGAGCCATTATTTTTAGAAAGTACTGGCTGGCAGTATGGAGGGTAGTTAGTACAAATTCATTCGTAACCAATTCTCTGTTTTAGCAAGCGGCGTAATTCTGGGTTCCCCTCTTTCTCAAGCCATTGGGGTTGCAACTTTTCTGGTGGCATGACCGATATTAAAAGCCGCTTCAGTTCTAGATCGGGTTCTGTTAAATACCATTCTAGTTGCAACTTTTCCCCTGGCATTTCTAATCAAGGCAGTTATGAAACCTACAAATGCCGAAATATTCCGTATATTGAACGAGCTTACAGCAGGAAAAAAATTTACAGATTATGATTCTGTTGTTCAGCCTTTTGTTTGGGAAGTTGTGGAACAAGGAGAACTTACAGCCAAGAAATTGCTACTTTCCAATCAAATTTGGAATAAACCCTCCCTTAAAGTTCAAACCATAGAAACTTTCTTACAGGAATTAGAGCAACGTGGTAATTGTTATAATTATCTAATTTTGCCTGAAGAAAGAATTAAGTTTTTACTAAGTATACTGCAATCAAAGCTTACTGATATACAGATCTATTTAGGTTATTTTCCTGATAATACATTTGAAGTATATGTGGGTAAAACAAAGAACAATGTCTGGTTTGGGATATGCACCCCAGTTAGTTATGGCTACTATGATCTGGCTAGGAGATTCCCTCAAGGAAGTTCAGAAAGATTCCTGATTAAAAATCCTGTATCTCCTGATAGTGATATTCTGGAATTACAAAATCAATTAGTTGCAGAAGGCTTTTTCCTAGATGATGAATTTTCAGAGAAAAGATTTAGATGGGAAATTGGACAAAGCTCTGATGAAGTTCTTGAAAAAATTCTGAGTTCATTTAAGTTTTTAGTAATTCAAGAATTTGAAGCTATTCAAATCTTGGCGTTGCAGTTTGATGTGGAACTTCGTAATCTTGAAGAGGAAGGGGGAGGGAGAGAAATAGACATAGAATTCTATGTCGATCCCGACTCAGGCGAAGAATGGGAAATAGAGATATACCGTCGTACTCCCCCCGAATATCCTCGCAACAAAGATTATCGTGCAATAGATTCTTTTCTAAAATCACGATTAACTAATTTGCGGATCTATGCTATTGGTGCTGTCACTTGCCGTATCTTTAACATTTATGTTATTGGCAATACAGAGGAAGAAGATTGGGCTGGTGTTTTACTCAATGTTGAATTAGATGAATAAAACTAGCAGCTTGTCAACCTCCATATTATTAATGATTCGCTTTACTTAAATCTTGCTCCTGAATTTTTGCCTGTAAAGCATTACTCTTTTGATTCAATTCCCGAATGCGACGGGACAGCAAACGGATAATATTGACAGCAATTCCTGGGGTTTCATCAATTGCGTCATAGAGTTGCAACTGCGTCAGCATGAGACAGTCACATGGTTCAATAGTAGTCACAGAAGCCGATCGCGGTTCTGCATCAAACAAAGACATCTCACCAAAACACGCACCTTGTTCAAGTTGTGCCAGATCGCGATCGCCTATATGTACCCGAACTTTACCTGACACTACAATATAAAGCGATCGCCCTTCCTGCCCTTGTGTAAAAATAGTATGCTGCGCTGGAAAAGATAGCTCATCCATTACAGAAGCCAGCCTGACTAAAAAATCATCCCGAAGTTCTTGAAAAATCGGGACAGCCCTGATAAATAATAGCCGCTCAACGCTGCTTAACATATAGGTTAAAGTTTAGAGCTTTGATGTCACCACTTCCTAATTATTAATTACTCAGATCTACCATCATCTGCTGAACTTGCGCTGCTACGATTTGATCTGGATCATTTTTTAACACTGGTAATAATTCTTGTAGAGCGCGGGGTGAAGCTTCCTTCAAATAAGCCAACACAGCTTCGCGCACAAACCCAGTGGGATGACGTAGACACACGAGCGTCTGTTCTGGTGTGAGACTCCAGTGAGCAGCACGTGCTAAATGGAAACAACAAGCCAGCGTCCATTCTGACAGAAAATAGCGTAATTCTAACAATCGACGTAGGCGATCGCTCGGAGCCATTGGTTTATAAGGCAAAATTTCCGCTAAAATCTCCAATTTTTCTGCTGATGGATGTTGATCTAGAATACCCAACAAAGCTCGTTTTGTGGGCAAATCCACAGTATTATCCAAAATTTCTAAACCTACAGCTATATTAGAGCGAGAATCAGACTTAAGATTAAATGAAGCTGCTTGGATTGCACCAATCGGGTAAAGAAACTTCATTAACAAAAAGCAACGATCAATTACATCAGATTCCAAATTTAACAGCGCCCGTTGCAGCAACTCTAGTGCTTGTTGAGAAGATTGCAGCATCAAATCTGGCTCTAAATCAGTTGTGAGTGCTGGTGCATTTATTTGTTCTAAATCTACCTGTGCAGCATAAATCTGACCTAGAAACAGCAATTCTTGCTCAATAAAAGTTTCCACTCCACTGCGTCCTAATCTATCTAGTACAGCTTCAATACCAATTTCACCAGGCATTTTTAAGAGGATACGCAACAGATTACGGCGGGTTGTTCCCCAACTGGCGATCAACTGAGAGGTTAATTGATTCAGTGCTGCTGGTGTACCAATAGTTGCGATCGCATTTAAAGCTGCAAATCTGACTAAATCTGGCTTATGGTTGTCTTCTGCTAATTCACTCAGCAAAGGAATCGCTTCATCTCCCAGTTTTACTAAAGCACGACTTGCAGCCTCGCGGGTAGATTTGTAGTGCAACCCCCGCACCAAGGAAGGATAATATTCCTCTTGGCGCGTCGAACCAATTACCTCCAGTAAAGCGCAACGCACTCGCAAAGATTCATCCTGCAATAAATCAGCTACATAAACTCGTAGCGCCTGTAAATAATCAGCTTCTCCCAAAGCGCGACAACCCATCACCCGTTCTCGTTCTCGTTTATGCGTCAGCATCCGCCGTAGGGTATTAGTAGCTTCAGCCTTATCTACAGAATTTCCTCGACGCAAAATTAGTGCGGCGGCTGTTCCCCGCACAGTTGGATCTACTTCTGGTCGCAAATAAGGTTTTAAACTACTAATATCCAATTCTGGTTCAGCTAACCAGATATATCGCAATGCTAGAGCCAACACCTCTGGTGATAGTTGCTGAGTAATTAAATCTTGGACATCTTTTAAATAATCAGGGTTAGGGCGTTCTAAAATTACTTCCAAACTCTGACGCTGCAAACTCGGTGTAAATCTGGACAATAAAGGAGCTAAAACTTCACCTGTATTTTGGGGATCAATCTGAGATAAAAGTTGAATGCAAGAGCGTTTATCTCCCTCTTTACCTGGTTGCTCTAAAACTTCGATCACAGCACGTTTAAAAGCTCGCAGATCAACATCAGAAAACCCTAAGCGCCCCTGTTCAGCACTCTGAACCAGCAAGTTTACATAGCTGGAACGTAATAACCAAGCAGTTAACAGCCAGCCTAAAGCAACTAATATGATGATGCCTACAAATACATTGCCCTGTAGTTGATCTTGGGCAACTTTTGGCAAATTGGGAAATGCCCAGTAACACAGCCCAATAATGCCTAAAATACCGACCCCTGTAACGCCAGTGGAGAGGGTCTCTGCAATGCCACGTACCATCGCTTGAATTGAACCGCGAAGACTTTCTGGTAATGGTTGAAATAACACTGCTCCTGTGCTTGCTATCAGGGTATAACGCAACAATTCGTCGATGAATTTAAGACAGACTACCCCAATAAATAAGCTCAAGGGACGGGTAAGAGTGATTAAACCCAAGATGCTGATTGAGGGTGGGAAAAAAGTTGCTGCTACAAATGCGATCGCCCCAATAATTACTACGCTGATAGGTAATAACATTGCAGCTACAAATACTCCTAACCGCTCAATTAGTCGGCTAGAAAGAAACCACTGAGTCGCAAGTTCAAACAGTCCTAAAATACCGCTAAATATACCCAAAAAACCTGCGATCGCACTAGCATCTAAGTTTCGTTCCAATTCACTAAGATATTGAAATTCCACTACCAAAAATAAAACCTGACCCAGAATAAAGAAAGCAAATAGCGGAATCACATAACGCTGTAATGTACCACCCACCCGCCGTGATTTGAATTCTGGCTGTAAATCTTCCAGATTCCGCATGGGAGCGTCGGGAAAAGAGTGCTGGTAACGCCTTGTTAAATAAAATAAAATTCCAGCACCCAATAACATCATAATGCCCGCCATAATAATGATGTTTTGGAGTGATACTAATACCAGTAGAAAAGGTAATGAAAAACCACTAATTACATCTGCGACTAACAAACCACTACTAATTAGTGGATAAGTGCGTTTAATCTCACGAATATTAAATAATTGATTGGCTGTAATTGAGGTGTTAAGGTCATTAAGAACAGTCGTCGCATCCATCCAGAGGCGTAACAGAAAAACTGTTGCCAAAACAATCACACCGTCTACATCATTGCCTTGTAAACCTACGCGAAATAAAAATAGGGGCAACCCCATGAATATAGCGATCGCCACTAACACAGATCGCAGTGGTAGAGTTTTTTGTAACCTGGAATAGAAAAAACCTAACCCCGATCCTAAACCTGAACTAGCAATATATATTACTGGCAACAACTCAGCGCCGTACTTGTCCAAAAACAAAGCTGTCGCGCTAGTTTCTAACCACAGTAGCCCGATTGATGTTGTCGTATAAAAAGCGAACATTAATAAAGTTCGTTCACTTTCTTCGGGACGCAGATTTACCCACCGTAAAAATCCCTGCCCCCAACCGCCCCTAAAATAAGTGCGAGTTTGCATTTTCATGCCGTATTGGTGTGTATAAGCGTAGCCTCTCCTTGCTGATCATAATTAGCAAGGCGCTCAGAAAAAATAAAAAGGCAAAAATATTTATCTTTGCCTTTGATTCTTAATTAATATTTTGTTGTCCTATGGGGACAATGCTCATCCCTGCCCACAGGTAAGCTATTTTTTAGGAGACAGCAGCATCATCATATTGCGACCTTCTTTTTTAGGCGCTTGCTGAACTTCTGCCATTTCTTGCAAATCTGTCGCCATGCGCTTTAGCAAGTCTTCAGCTAAGTCACTATGCTGAATTTCCCTACCCCGGAAAGTAATCGTAGCTTTGACCTTATCTCCGGCTTTGAGAAAACGCTCTGCTTGATTCACACGCACTTGATAGTCATGCTCTTCAATTTTATAGCGCATCTTAACTTCTTTGACATCAGCCGTGTGCTGCTTTTTCTTGGCTTCGCGAGCTTTTTTCTCTAGCTCAAACTTATATTTGCCATAGTCCATAATCCGGCACACAGGGGGATCAGCCTTGTCACTTACCAAGACTAAATCCAAGTCCTTTTCTTCAGCTAGGCGCAGAGCTTCTTGAGGCGTTAGGATACCTAGCTGTTCACCCGCCGTATCTATGACACGAATTGTGGGAAACCGAATTCTTTCGTTAATTTGGGGGAGATCGCGAGTGCGTCTTTTTTCAATCACAGGTATTAACAATTATGTAAAACAAAACCAGGCTTATATTACTTATACTTGCCATTCTACTGAATTATGAGCCATTTTTTGTTTGGTTTTGTTAGCTTATTAACAAAACATTGCTAAAATTGACACTTTCAGGTCGTCATACACTGAAATTCTTTAATCAACGAGCTAACTTGCTA
>JBARVL010000057.1:0-3015 GCA_049646245.1 Crinalium sp.
AACTAGCAATTTTTAGTAATAACTTCCCTTTTACTTGATCTTGCCACAATGCAAGCTTTGTCGACAACAAAGAAAGAAAATCCAGATTTGGTGGCGATCGCACCAAATTTTGATGCGTTTGCCCTGCTAGTCCACCCAGTAAACTATGATCTAGGGCTGAGTTACGCTAAGTGCAGGATTTACTGGAACATAAAGACCCTATAACTACTACTATCTATGCTCACGTAGCTGATAGATGGGAGAATAATCCGGCTTTAAAGTTGGGCATCACCATATAGAAAAGCGATCGCGTACATTTTCGTTCGATTGCTACTTGCTGGCGAGTATCTAGAGATTATTTATTGAGCGATCGCTTCCAGTTTTCCAAAATTGCTGGGGCAATCCATTTCCCCCGCTCGTTGACTAAAGTATCAGCCATAGCGATCGCCTCTTTAACCGTTCTGTGTCCGGTCTGTACCATTTGGCTCAATAATCGCAGCATCCGAATATAAGCGATGCTGTACTCTTCGCAAACCGTAATCATTCGACTGTCATCGCTGACGCATAGTAAGAATCGGTGACGGGCTAGAGCCAAGGTGGAGCGGTCTGCTTCACTCAGCAACGGTGCCTTAAGCTGAAACTCCATGAAACTTAAAAACATCTCTTCAGTATCGAGAGCAATGGGTTCCAAGTATTGGATAGCAGCTTCATAGGTCGTATCTTCTAGCCGATCCGAGTCCAGAACTTCCTGAGCAATAAATAGAGGGCTGTACTGCTGTTGTAGCCATTCCCACTCCCCAAGCCAACAAAAGTCGATTAGGGCTGTTGCATCCAGAATCAGTCCCACTGTGCTACGCACAGAAAAATCAGAAGATGGCATCGATGGCATACACCCTAGCTTCTCTACGAGCAAGCCGCAAGTCTTCAACGGTTAAATTAAGTAACTCTGCGGCTTTTAATTCAGAAACATTGCCCAAGGAAAGAGCTTGCCAGACTAATTTAGTAAATCGTTGGTTTACTGGGAAATCTTCCGTTGGTAAAACTGGCTCAAGCTCCATCTCTTTATGTAGGGCTTCTCCAGTTCGTCGCTTGTATTCCCCACGGATTTTTTGGATGGCATCGCCATACTTCAGTTTTCCCATCTGAGCCAGTCGCATGAGCATCATTGTGTAGCTGACACGGAAGTGAGCCTTTAACTGAATCAGGTCACTGAACACGTTTAAGGCTCGGTCTAGAGCCTCTTGAGACACTACCAAATGACTAGCAAAGTGGTTAGCAACTGCTTCCCGTGCTTTTTCTTCCTCTTTAGTTCCTTCGGCTGTTAGGTTGTCTTGGTACTCGCCGCGATGGAAAATCAGGTGTCCAATTTCATGAGCCAGAGTAAACAACTGTCGTTCAATGCTGATGTTGTGACTATTGACTAGAACAAAGGCTCCCTGCTCAAGACTACAGGCGCTCAGTCCAAAAAACCCTGGAATTGGAATATCCTGACGCAGAACTTTTAAGCCAATCTCTTCTACGGCTTCAAATAGGTTTGGAATTGGAGCATCTCCCAATCCCAAACGGTGGCGAAACTGATTGGCAATCTCCGCAATCCGCTTTTCGTTGCCTTCTACTTGGTGACAAGGAGTGCTTTCTGGGGCATAGGTGGGTATCCCAACTGCCTGTTCTAGGGCGGTGTAGTCTTCTAGCAACCGTAGCACTTGGGCTGCAAATTGGGGCTTTTTGTCAAAGGAGGTATGGGCGCGAAACCGGAAGTTAGGCAGTGTCGTGCCATCAAGCCGTAGCAGGTCATCAAGTTTAACGCCCAAAGCACGGGCGAGGGCAGAGAGGGTTTTGCTATCGGGTAGAGTTTTGGCGTTTTCGTAGTTGTTGATGCTCTGGCGAGTCACCCCCGCCAGGGATGCTAGTTCCTCTTGAGAGAGGCTATTACCTTTGCGGTAGCGGGTTAGATTGCCAGCGATGATCTCTTTCATAGCTGATTCTCCCCTATGAACGCTGGAGGCGTTCGGGATTTTGTCAAAGTTGTTGATATTTTATTTACTAATTATACTAGAAAATGTAAAAGCACTTTTACATCGCGCCCAACTTTCAACAAGTGGGAAGACGAGCAATCTCGCAGGAGATGCATAGTCTGTACCCGCCTGCCTGTGAAATCCGGTAAGGGAATACTGAGGGCGTGAAAGTAAATTTTGAAATTCGCATCATTAAGGAGGTATAGACAGATGGCAAAGAATACTGGTAAAGGCTATCGCCGTGGTGCTGTGGACAACCGCAGCCAAGCCTATAATCCCGTAACTGAGCAATGGGTTAAGCGTAACGCTGAAACCGGACAGTTTATGGACGTTAAGCAAAACGGTGAGCCGTTCAAAGGTGTTAGTAAGGAGGACTAAATTCCTACTTGCCCAAAATTTGGGGTGGCGAAAACTCTCCTTCGTACACCCCTATAATTTTCTTCACTAATAAAAATCTCCGCCAAGGGTAAAAACCAACTTTATATCGAAGTCAGCCTAACCTATAATTTTCTTCACTAATAAAAATCTCCGCCAAGGGTCGATTTTGAGTTTGTTCGTCAATGACATCAAACATCGCTACTCCTTTAACTCATGCACTCGCTTCCACTCCTCTGTTGTCACTTTGAAATTGGTGCTGTTGGGAGCGCAGACTTATTCAGCAAGCCCTAAGTAACTGCAATGGTTTCAACTATTTGCTAAATCTTTCCTGCAAAATTTTGAATTTTATCTGTCACGGTTTGTTTCTCAAAGACCATTAATAAATAGAAGAGATCGAAATCCGGTTTAACAGTTTTCGAGCCACAGTAGAAAAAATTTTTTCCTAATTACTAACTTATCATATCTGTAAAAGTGTGATGATTAATTTTTGCTGTGCGCTCACAAGCTGGGTTTTGACCCAGGGCAAACGCATCAAAATTTGGTGCGATCGCCACCAAATCTGGATTTTCTTTCTTTGTTGTCGACAAAGCTTGCATTGTGGCAAGATCAAGTAAAAGGGAAGTTATTACTAAAAATTGCTAGT
>JBARVL010000058.1:0-11146 GCA_049646245.1 Crinalium sp.
AAACATTTATGCAAGCTTTACGACTTGCTAAAACTCTTGATGCCAAATTAATGAGAGACGGTGCAATAGCCGACATTGCCATTGAATATGCCGCCGCAGGGCAATATAAACAAGCACTGCAACTAACTAAAACTATTAAAGATGAATCGGAAAAACCCAAAGCATTAGCAGGTATAGCTACTAAATATGCTCTTGCGGGTCAATTTAACCAAGCCCTAAATTTAGCTAAAACAATTGGGGATAACTATTATAAAACTCAAGCTTTAGAATCAATGGCTAAGTCTGCTACAGTTAGCCAACTCGCTCAACTTACACAGGTAAGTCAAACAATTAAAGATGATACATACAAGGTTGTATCTTTAGCTAAAATTGCTAGTCGATATGTAGCTGTTGGTAACTTTGACCAAGCTGCAAAAGTCACTCAAATGGTGAATGCAATTAATCCAGATGGTGATTTGTTGCCCGATATTATTGCTGAGTATGCAACTGCGGGTTTATTTGACGAAGCTTTACAGCTTGCTAACACTATCAAGAATGAATATTGGCAAGGTGAGGCAATGGTTAAGATTTCAGGTAAATATGCTGCGGCGGGTTTATTTGACGAAGCTGTAAAATTTGCTGATTCAATTAATTCTGTAGAAAATAAGACTAAGGCGTTAAAAGCGATCGCTTCTGAATATGCTAAAATTGGGCAGTACGATCGCGCCTTAGCACTCGTAGGAACTATCCCACCTGCTGCTAACATTCCTTACGAAGCGATTCAAGCACAGTTTATTCCTTTGCTCAAGTGCGCTCAAGCACAATAAAATTCAAAATTTATCTAGATTTGCGATCGCCTGAACATCTATCATCAATCAGCCACTTTCAAGATTCGTCTGCTAATTCCTCGATCAGGAAATAAATATCTCTACTGAGTAATAATCTATTGCTAGTACAGCTAGGAAATTGCACATTCAGGAAGCATTTTATGGAATTGAAAGCACAAAACTGTATCCCTTGTACTGGCTCTGAACCACATCTTACAGCAGAAGAAATTGCTCAACTTCAGCCTGAGATTCCAGATTGGCAAATTATAAAAGTTGATGGAGAGTTGCGCCTAGAACGCATTTATAAATTTCCAGATTTTCAGACAGCTTTAGATTTTACCAATAAAGTGGGTGAAGCAGCAGAAAACCAAGGACATCACCCCGCCTTATTAACAGAGTGGGGCAAAGTTACAGTCACTTGGTGGACTCATGCAATTTCTGGGCTGCACCAGAATGATTTTATTATGGCAGCAAAGACAGATCAGATTGCGGCTTAGTAGAGACGCGAAATTTCGCGTCTCTACAAGGGTTTTATTTAACAACGCACCTTATCTATTTGGTGTAGATGTCTATTACGGTTATGTCAAGAGCCTTCCCAACAGCTTAAGATCAACCTGAAGAAATTTATTTGCCTGCATAACCATTATGACGATCCATCCTTCTGTTCAACAAGCATTTGCACAAGGTCGCGTACTAAAAGTAATTAGCGGCTTGAATAACTTTGACCACCAAAACGTTGCTGCTGTAATTAAAGCTGCTCAAGCAGGTGGCGCTACATTTGTAGATATTGCTGCCGATTCAAACTTGGTGCATATGGCTCGCCAACTAATCAGCCTACCTATTTGTGTGTCTGCTGTAGAACCAGAAAAGTTTGTTAGTGCTGTAGAAGCTGGTGCTGATTTAATTGAAATTGGTAACTTTGATAGCTTTTATGCCCAAGGTCGTCGTTTTGAAGCAGAAGTTGTTTTGGCACTGACTAAAGAAACGCGATCGCTCCTACCTAACATTACTTTATCTGTAACTGTTCCCCATATCCTAGAGTTGGATCAGCAAGTAGAATTGGCAATTGAATTAGTCAAAGCTGGTGCTGATATTATCCAAACTGAAGGTGGAACTAGCAGCACTCCGGTTCATGCTGGTACTTTGGGATTAATTGAAAAAGCTGCACCTACTCTAGCTGCGGCTTACTCTATTAGTCGTGCTGTTTCCGTTCCCGTACTCTGTGCTTCCGGCTTATCAAGTGTAACAGTACCAATGGCGATCGCGGCTGGTGCGGCTGGTGTCGGCGTTGGTTCTGCAATCAACAAACTCGATAACGAAGTAGCAATGGTTGCAGTTGTCCGCAGTTTAGTTGAAGCTTTAGCAACTGTCAGCCGTTCACAAGTTCATGCTTAATTAAGCTGTCAGCTATCAGCTATCAGCTAGTAGTTGACATCAACACCAAATTAAAGGTGGTTCCTATAACCATTGTAGAGACGCGAAATTTCGCGTCTCTACATTCTGACTGCTAACTCAAGCAATCTTTCAAAGCATAAACTACCTGCTCTTGCTCCTCTAAAGTAAGCTCTGGAAACATCGGTAAAGACAACACCTCATGGCAAATTTGCTCTGAAGCAGGCAACTGACCGACTTGATAACCTAAATCTTGATAAACTGGCTGCAAATGCAGAGGTAGTGGATAGTAAATCATCGAACTGACTCCTACTTGCTGTAAAGAATTACGCACAGCATCACGTTTAGCAGCTAAAGAGTCAGCGTCAGTTTGTTGACTTATAATCCGAATTGTGTATTGATTCCAAACACTCCGCCCCCCATGAATTTCTTGAGGTGTCACTATTCCTGATATTGGTTTGAGTAGTCGGTGATAATTCTGTGCAACCTTTCCGCGTTGCTCATTCCAACTATCTAGATGAGTTAACTTAATTTGTAAAATTGCAGCTTGCAACGCATCTAAACGACTATTAATGCCAATTTCTTCGTGGATATAGCGACGGCGACTGCCATGTTCTTTAAGCATTCGCATAGATGCTGCGATCGCACTATCTGATGTAGTACAAGCGCCACCATCTCCAAAACCGCCTAAATTCTTGGTAGGAAAGAAACTAAAGCAACCAATATGTCCAAAACTACCTACCCGTTTTTCTCCCCATGTAGCGCCAGTTGCTTGAGCTACGTCTTCAATTACAAATAAATTATAAGACTGTGCGATCGCCATTACTGCGGTCATATCCATCGGCTGTCCAAACAAATGCACAGGGATAATCGCTTTAGTACGCTCTGTAATTGCTGATGTAATTTGATTAACATCTAAATTAAACGTTTCCGGGTCAATATCCACAAAAACAGGCGTTGCCCCTACAGCAGAAATTACCTCAGATGTCGCAAAAAAGGTAAAGGGTGTAGTAATTACTTCATCCCCCGTACCAATGTGTAACGCCCGCAGTGCCAGATAGAGTGCATCTGTTCCAGAATTACACCCCACACATTCCTTTACTCCCACATAAGCTGCAAACAGAGTCTCAAAGCTTTCAACTACAGCACCGCCGATATAACGACCAGAAGCTAAAATATCTTCAACAGCAACACTCACATCTTCAGCAATTAGTTTGTACTGCCGCGCTAGGTCAAGGGGGGGAATGTTACTCACTCGTTTGTACCCAAATTTTTACTTAATACCTATTGAAGGGAATTCAATAGTTGAATTCCCTTATCTAATCACAATGACTATACCAGCCTGATAATTGTTCATTGATAATTGATAATTGATTTAAGGTGTATGTACCTGAATAGCAGCACCATTAGGACCATAAACTTCTAGTGGCAAATTGGCATTATCACTAATTGCTTCTAGTGCTTCTCCCACAGTTAATACATGATTAACTACTTTAATCTGAGCATTATAATCACCTTTAGCTTTAGCAAAGATAGCTGTTTGCTTCAAAGTATTAGCATAAGCAGGTGTCACCCGTACCTTAATCCCATTACTTGTGATCGTGTAGTTGCAAATTTGAGGTGTCCCAGAGCAAGTGCGATTTAAATCTTGACTGGTTTGCTGCATCCTCATCGCTAATTGGAATCTATCTTGTGCTTGTTGCAGAGCAACTGTATAGGAATTAATTAGCGGTTGTGCTTTGCCATGATGAAATGTCCCGCTAGGAATACGTTTTAAAGAAGCGATCGCATTGCGCCAATTAGAAACTGCTTGTGACCATTGATTAATTCCTTGAGAATTTTGGGCTTTTTGAGCTAATCCTAAACTTTGCTGATAAATATTAGCAGCAAACTGTTCAGTAAAAGAGCGATCGCGCACTGCAATTAACTGTGGTTGAGATGATTTCAACAATTGCTGTGCTGGTTGATATGCTGTAGTTCCTTGGGGAATCTGGTTGAGTCGAGAGAAGGCTGTTTGCCAAGTTGCTTGTACCGATTGCAAATCATTTAAGGACTGAGCCACCCCCTGACGTGCTTTGGCTATATTAACAGTTTCTTTAGCAGTTGCTAACAGATTACTTCCCTTTTGTTCACTAGCTACTCGCTGATTAACCATCGCTAAATTTAGCTGATAATCGGGCAGTTTTCGTTGAGCAAACTGATAGACATTGCTATCTTCAGAAACTTGTTTAAAAACTGCGATCGCTTCATTCCAAAGCTTCTGCATTTCCAACCACTCTGACAACTCGTGAGGTGGATTTTGGCTTTTCTGAGCCGCTAAATTCGCCTTCTCTAAAGCCTGAGTTACTTGATCTAAGCGATCGCTATCTGCTTGATAAACTGCAATTAATTTCTGTGCCTTTTCATATTCACCAGACCACCAAGGAATAACTGCCAGAATATTTTGAGCCTCTATTAACTGCTGTTGTGCCAGCAAAACTTCTTGCTGATTTTTAGCCTGATCCAGAGTTATAGCTGAGTCTTGATTTAATCTTTGAGCAATAGTAATTTCTCCACAAGCACCAACTACACATGGACGGGTCAGCGCATAAAAGCTACTCAAAAACACCGCCATACTGACGCTCACTCCTCCCACTATCAGAGGTAACGATGGTCGCCAGTTATTCACCTGCACAGATGGTGTTTCATCAGATAAATTCTCCGTTTCCTCAGGCTCATAAATTTGCTGTTCCTCAGAGTTTGCCCTCGCACCAGCATTCAACCTCTGCCCAAACACCCATTCCTCATCACTACTATCGTCTGCCATAGATTCAGACGATGCCGCTAACATCTCTTTCCAACTATTGTGTATATCTAAATCTTCACCCAAGGCAAATGGGTTTTCAAAATCAGTATCTTCATTTCCTGCATCTCCCGTAGCCATACCTGTAGGCATTGAAACAACGGCTGGTTCTAGCATGAATGAATGCCAATTGTAAGGCTGCTGACTGCCTTGTACCCTCAAATAGAGCCTTACTGGCAGCGTATATTCCGTTAACTGTGCTTGTAATGCCTGTTGCAATACCCTAAATATTTGTTGTGGGTCTGGCACAACATCTATCGGGTGTTGTGCCAAAATTACCAGCGTTCCCTCCTTAAAGGCACACCGCACTTTAAACGGAACCATTTGCTGGAATTCCGACTGAAGGCGCTGTTGTAAAATTTGCCCTAAAGCCTGTAAATCATTTAGTTCTATTGATGTCATAGTGCTACACCCTTTTGTCTTGTAGTTTTTAGTGTTATATATTCTGTGTTTAATTTTCAGGCAAGATAGGCGATCAAAAAGATACCCAAGATACTACTTAATATGGAGTTAAACGAGCGCAAAAACTTCCTATAAGTTAGTTTTATAACTCTTGATTGTTTTTTATCCTCTGGGGTAGACGCATAATAGCAGTTAGAGCAGGAATCATTATAAATGTAAAGATAGATTTATATTCTTAGCGGGTATGCCCCTGCCTCCTCTGCCCCTCCGCCCCTCTGCCCCTCTGCCCCCCTGCCCCCCTGCCCCCCTGCCCCCTGCCCCCCTGCCCCCCTGCCCCCCTGCCCCCCTGCCCCCCTGCCCCTCTGCCCCTCTGCTCTAAAAAGCACAGTAAAAATCCTTATTAGTTATGACTTATTCTCCTGCTTTGTCTGAACAAGTAATTCTGATTACAGGTGCGTCCACAGGTATTGGCGCTGCTTTAGCAAAAGTATTAGCAGTAAAAGCTATGGGTATTCGCTTAGTACTAGCATCCCGTAATCAAGAAAAATTGGAACAAATAGCCGACATTTGCAGCAAAGCTGGCGCTGATGTTTTTGTAGTGAGTACAGATTTAACTCAAATTGAGCAAGTTCAAGCCCTAGCTAAGTCAGTAATTGAGCGTTTCGGTCGAGTTGATGTGTTAGTCAACAATGCTGGTTATGGACAAATGGGACCAATAGAATTAATCCCGATTAGTTCTGCACAAAAGCAGTTTAATGTCAACTTATTAGGACCATTAGCTTTAACTCAAGCATTAATCCCTGTGATGCGCGACCAAGGCGGGGGCAGAATTATAAATATTAGTTCACTAGGAGGACGGCTTGCCTTCCCCTTCGGTGGCTTGTATAGTAGTTCTAAATTTGCCTTAGAAGGCATCAGCGACGCGCTCAGAATGGAACTAGCTGCCTTTAATATTAAAGTTAGTGTGATTGAACCTGGACCAGTCAGTACAGAATTTTTTGATGTTGCTGGTCAAATGGTGGAACAAGCTGTCACCAATCCTGAAAATACACCCTACAAGTCGGCATTTGAAAAGTTAAAAAACTTAGAAAAAAACACCAGTAGTCGCGCTTGGACATCTGAAAGAGTTGCCGGAGTAATCATCAAAGCAATTACAACTCCCAAGCCTCGCGCCCGTTATGTTGCTGCTACAGGTGGAGATTTCTTGCTCTTTGTAATGAATAAATTGCTACCAACTTGGGCTGTAGATAAATTTTGGCAACGCTTCTATGGACTTGACCAAGTTGCTAAAGATTGGCAAAATCGCCAAAAATAAAAGCCTTAACAGCGAAATTGTCTAGATTTTAAAATAATTAATTACCGTGATTATTTTAAAATCGCGGTTCAAAAAACAGCCATGATTAAAATGTATCGGATGACCCGGATATCACGCCTGTCGCAAGCATCCCGTATTGCTGCCACCTTCCGGTTCTGACAAGGTTTGGGCGTTGTGACCGCGTGAGTCCAGATCAATTTAACTATAACACCATTTTACGAATGTGTAAAGTTTTCGCTAAAAATTTATTCCTTAACAATGCACCACTCATAAAGCTTGTAGTTGACGCAACCATTTTTAATTAGTGGGTCTTCAGCAACAATAGCTTCGGCTTCTGCCATTGACTCTGCCTGAAACAGCATCATCCCTCCTCCCCTTTGCGCCCAATACCCAGTACGTGCTTGGTGTCCCTTGGCGATTAATTCTTGGACGTAAGTTTTATGTGCTGGTACGTTTTGATCAAAGGTAGGCTTATTAACGATGCCTTCTTCTATTTTGACAAACCAAGGCATTGCTGATTTTTTCCTGATAAATTAGTTATAGAAAGCTATACTACTGTTAATTAAATTCATTGGACAAGAATAAACGCTTATTTTTTATTGCGCTGTTACCGCCGCAGGATATTCAAGATTATGTTACGGGTATTAAACAGCACTTTGCCAATACCTATAATAGTAAGGCGGCGTTAAAATCTCCTCCCCATATTACCTTGCAACCGCCGTTTGAATGGACGGTTGAAAATCTTCCTGTTTTAGAAGAATGTTTGCAGCAGTTTGTCATAAATTACTCTCCTATTCCTATTACTTTATCTGGATTTGCTGCATTTGTCCCGCGTGTTATATATGTAAATGTTCTCAAAACACTGGAATTGATCAGCTTACAAAAAGAGTTAATGGATTGTGTGGAAGCATCACTAGGAATAGTTGATGCTGTTTCTAAAAAGCGTCCGTTTGCGCCACACATGACTGTTGGTTTTAAAGATTTAAGTAAACAGAATTTTAAGACTGCATGGGTGGAGTTTGAGAATCAAGAATTGCATTTTGAGTTTATAGCTACTCATCTAACACTATTAATTCACGATGGTCAAAGATGGCAAATTAATTCTGAGTTTTTACTGGCAAATAATCATGGGTAGTTGAGTGCGATCGCATGGCATAATATAAACAATAGTAATACAGCCACACAAAATTATTTGGTTTATTTTTCAACTTTATTGTCATTTTACAACAACTACCAAAAGTAACCTAATTCTACCACAGTCTGCCTTCCCACTGAATCATATTTCAACAAATACTCCCGCGCGATCGCACTATTTTCTCTTAACTGTTCTACCTCCACTTTTCCTATTTCCGTATCCGTAGATAATAGAATCACTTGATGACTCGCAGTAGGAAAATATCGCTCCACTAAATTCTGTCGATGCGATGAATCTAAACGCCCTAATGGTGTATCTATAGCTACTGGTAAATGTCGCCCAGATACCCGTGCCAAACCCCATAAAAATGCAATCGCTAAAAGTTGTTTTTCGCCCGCAGATAAGCGATGTTTGGGTACTGGTTGACCTTTGGGATCATAAATTGAAAGTGCAAATGTTTTAGTATCAATAGCAACGCGATGTACTAAGTCTGATTTGTGCAATAAGTAGCGGAAGCATTCGGTTACTTCCATTTCTAACTTATTCAGTTTTTTGAGAGTTAATTTTTCTTTAAATAGCTTGAGTGTGTCTTTAACCTTGGCTATAGAATTAATTATATGTTGGTTATTTGCCGATTTTAGGCTTTCATCTGCATAGCTTTCTAGCTCTTTTTTAGTTTGTGCGATCGCTCTTTTTAATTCCTCGCAGCGACGGTTAACTGTTTCGTGGGCGGCTTTAACTTTTGCAGCTTCGTTTTGGGTTGTAATTACCGCATCTTTTAACTGTTGATAAGCTTCGGGAGATGCAGCAGAATTTATTTGTCTTTCTAAAGCTTCTATCTCAATTTCCAGCTTTTCTAGTTCTGCTTGTTTTTCACTAGCTCTAAATTCCGCCGTGTTAATAGCATATAAGACGTTATTTAATTGATTGATTTCTGATTTATCTGCTAATAACCAAGGTTGAGTATCTACCGCTATTTGCTCAAGTTGTTGATTTTCTAAAACAATAAAATTTTTGATTTTGTCAAATTCTGTATCATCTAAAGATAATTTTGTGATATAATCTAATAACTTATCATCTCTCTCCCTTAAAATATCCTGCGCGATTTTTGCTTGTTGTTGGCGATTTTCCTTTTCAGCTTGAAATTGAGATTGGGTAAGAATAGGCGAAATTAAAGCTAAAGGTAAAGCACCAGCAGCTAATTCTCGCATCACTTCTCGGACGTTTTCTCTCTGTTCAATAAAATAATTTTGTTGCTTTTCTAAACGACTGCGATCGCTTGCAATTTTACCGCCTTCATATAAAAATTTATCTTGTGCTTCTCTCTGTTTGTTCTCAGCCCGATCTAGTTTACTATTTAACGAGCTTAATTCTTGGTTAGCAGCTTCTAATTCTTCATTTTGTTGCTTAAGTTTTTGTTCTATTTCTTCTAAGGTGGTTAACTCTTTAGTTGTTGCTAATTCTTTCCGTTTGCGACTAGCGAGAATATCTAAGTCTGCCGATAAGCGTTCGGATAATTCCAAGCCTAATAATGATTGAATTGCTTCAACAACAACGGGGGGAGGAGTTTCCATTTCGGCGAGTTCTTTTACTTGTTCGCCGTCAAACAGAAATAAGCTAGAAATTCCCAAAGGCAGTAAGTTTTCAATATACTGATCCCAGGTATTTGTTAAAGCTTCATCTTTCCATTCATCATTTTCTAGGATACCTAATACATCCTTGCCATCTTTAGGCTCGGGTGTCCAATATCTAACTATTCTTAATATTTTTGGTTTGCCATCTTCAATAATCTCAAAAGCTAATTCTATTCGGGCTTTTTCTGTAGGGGGTGTGTTGCGGTTGACGCATTGAGTAAGGAAGTCTGGATAGCTTAAATTACCCCGTGTGGAACATTGGGCGCGTTGTCCATAAAGTGCAAGGCGAATAGCATCCATTAAGGTTGTTTTACCGCCGCCATTCATCCCGCCAAATAAGATAATTGGGCGTGTTTCGTTGTTTGTTTCGGGACGCAGGTTGATTTCTTGGCGACCCTGGTAGGGACCAAAATTTTGTAGGACAAGTTGGAGAAAAATCATAGCTGGCAACGGATTTTTTAACGGATGTAACGGATGGTTTGTGGGTGGGGGGCTAGGTTTTTTTAGTGGAAAAAACAAGAAACAGGTTGATTTTCGCTATAAGTCTGATGGTGGGTTATTGGTGGGTGGCAAAGTGTTTGATGAGGGTTGTTCCCAATCGTCGCTTTTTTCTTTGGGTCGCCAAAGGTATTTTTTAATATGTGTCTGCCAATCTTGCATTGTTTTGGGCGGTAAGATGCGATGATATTCTAATCGCTGGCGACCAAAGTTTAGGTATAATCCTACTTTTGCTTTTGTTGCTGCTAGATACGCGACTATTTGGGCAATATCATCATCTCCCATTCCATGAGTTACGGCTTTATCTTCTACAACAATGCAGTCGTTAACCCAGTGATCTAAATATAGTCTTCCTACCCATACTTCTCCATCATAAACTTCAAGATGATACTCTTCTTGGACAATTAAACCAGACTTAATCATCTCTGCGGTTAATGCTCTTTGATAGTGTATTTCTCTTAGTCCACGCGGCATTCGGCGGTGGACTTGCATGGCACAACCAATGATGCGGTAAGTGATGTCCTGATTAGGAATATTTGAAGGGGTCATAATGGTAACAAATTTGGCAACGGATTTTGTAACGGATATAGCGGATGGGTTATTGGTGGGTGGCAAACATTTGTTGGATATCGTAGATAATCGTAGATATATGGCTGGCATTACACCTTACAAAATTATTTTTACACAGCCAATAAACCATCCGTTACATCCGTTAAAAATCCGTTGCCGAGTTCTCTGCATTTGACTCACCAAATTTAATGCTTCCCCAAGTTAGTTGCTTCACTTTATTAACATCACCTTCAGCAGCCGCACCTTTTAAATCACGCTTATCATGGGCGTTTTGAATTGCTTCTTCTCTATTTCTAGAACTGGTTTCAAAACATTTTACTAAGTTATCGTAGATACCGCGCCGAGTTTTGATATGCTGGCGTTCTGTATCTAATAATCTTGCCATTAGTTCTAAGTGCATTACATCGTCATCACAAATTTCTGTTAGCACTTCCCACTCGTCAGTACCTATTAGTTTTCTATCTGCACCTAAGCGGGGGTCTGGGAATTCTTCGCCTGTAGCTTCTTTGTAAATACGAGGTAAGCTATCGTCAAATTCGTGTTTTTCTTCTA
>JBARVL010000059.1:0-9744 GCA_049646245.1 Crinalium sp.
GTCTCACCTCTACGCGGTGATTCGTGGTTAAATAATATCCCGTTGCAGGCAAATAAACCGTAAGATTCTCTATAATTCACAGTTTGCCAGTGAGCATAAACTTTGGCACAAGCATAAGGACTGCGCGGATAAAACGGTGTAGTTTCCTTCTGTGGTACTTCCTGCACCTTCCCAAACATTTCAGAAGAACCAGCTTGGTAGAACCGTACCTGAATCCCAGTACGTTGCTGATAATCTCGAATTGCTTCTAACAAACGTAAAGTTCCCATCCCAACACTATCAACAGTGTATTCTGGAGAGTCAAAACTCACCTTAACGTGGGACTGAGCGCCTAAATTATAAATTTCTACTGGTTTAACTTCCTCCAAAATTCGGCGTAGAGTAGTGCCATCGGTTAAATCTCCATAATGGAGAAAGAATTTAGCTTGCTCATTATGGGGATCAACATAAATGTGATCGATGCGATCGGTATTAAACGTAGAAGTCCGCCGGATAATGCCGTGAACTTCATAGCCTTGTTCCAGCAACAACTCGCTCAAATACGACCCATCTTGACCAGTAATACCTGTAATTAGTGCTATTTTGCGTTGTGACATTCCCAATCTTCCTATCCAAAATTTATACTCTTGCGCTTTTCTTTCCACTCAAGAGAAGAATACACATAACCCAAACAGAGAGAGATAGCTAATCATTTTATAATCTAGCCGAAAACTTGCTAGATATAGCAACCGCCAAGGCGCTTAAGGCATCAGCCCGCGCAGGCGGGCTTTGTTTGTATAGTTCCCCACCCTTGAGGGTGCGGGAGAAAAAGTAGCTTAACTGCCTTGGCGACTGCTATAACTTTAGTAATTATCAGCTACCCCTGGAAAATATTTCTAGAAATTGTTCCCTGCTTTAGTACGCGCCATTATTTTTAGGGGCAATCATTACCGCAATTGTTTTCAAAATTATCCAGATATCTAGCCAAAAATTGCGGAAATTCACATAGTAGACATCTATCTGGATGCGACGATGATAAGGAATATCATTTCGACCGGAAACTTGCCACAATCCTGTAATTCCTGGTTTAATTGTCAGCACTTTGTCAATTTGATGACCGTATCTTGGCAGTTCTTCTGGTACTAACGGACGTGGACCGACAACACTCATATCTCCTTTCAACACATTCCAAAACTGGGGAAATTCATCTAGGCTAGTAAGCCGAAGAAATTTACCAATTTTAGTAATGCGAGGATCGTGTTTTAGCTTAAAATTATCCTCAAATTCTTGACGGATTTGCGGTGAATCTTCAATCAAATCCACCAATAGTTCATCAGCGTTTTGAACCATCGTTCTAAATTTGACACAACCAAAACGTTGATGATCTTTACCAACCCGTTCTTGGATATAGAAAATCGAACCTGGTGAGGTAATGGCTATTAGCACACCTAAAATCAGGTAAATCGGCGAAAACAATGTCAAGACGGCTACAGAAAACAAGATATCAAACAACCGCTTGGCTAAGGCTCCATCAAAACGCGATCGCAGCAACCCAATGTTTCGGGTTCTAAAGGCGAGAGGTTGAAAACTCCGCCCCAATAACGACCGCAACACCTTGCCGGAGAGTAATTGGCTTTCGGCAGTCATGTTACTCCTTCAATTCACAAATCACACCACACAGTTCCAATCATAAAGCCAGAAGAGTTCGTAAAATTATAGACAAATCTACAAAGTTACTTTACCAGGTGTCAACCTGAATGGAATTACTCCTAATCCCTCTATTCCCTCAACAAAAGCATTGGGAACTGCCTTTCTAAGTATGTTATAACTGCCGTTTAAATCAGCATTAATTAACGTACCGTTTCCTGATTTATACAATCCACGAAGAATTCGTTTCCCGCTAAAGGTGTGTTGTGCGATTGCGTTTTTGTCGTATTTAGGAATATAATCCCTATCAATAAAACTAGCTTTACTTGTGTACGATTCCTCAGTCAATATAACTTTTATTCCCGCTAATTGACATTTGTATGTCAATTGTTGGATAATTTTATAGTGAGGAATCTGCACAAAGTTTTGGTTATTACATTTCCCGATGTTGATATCTTGCTTCCATTGCTTGTTGTTACCTATTACCAAAATTCCAATTTGGTTAAGTAGAAGGTGCTTGACAATTGTTCTACTAGCTTGGTGTAGATAAGTATCAACCTTACTATTTCTCTTATTTGTTAATTGATTTATCCGGTTAGAAACATAACGTTTAGGGTATTGAATTTGGAGTTGGGATTGAAGTTCGGCTTTTTTCTTATTAAAAAATTGATTGATGGATTTTAAAGGTTTGCCGTTGATTATTAGCGGTTTAAAGCCCTTGACATTGGAACTAATAGTTGCTAAATTATTTAAACCTAAATCAATAGCAGCAATCCCAACAAAAAAATGTAGATTCGCCAATGCCCTTGTCTCTACATCAGGTTTTTCATAAACAGCTTCTAAAACATAATAACCACTTCTCGGCACTAATCTAATTTCATCTACTTTACCTGTAATCCCAGTTGAAATTGATACATGAGTTCCAGAAGGTTGTAATAAGCCCTTCTTTAATCCACGTTTGCTAATAGCTTGTGCCGGATAGATAACTACGCAACGACCTTTAACCTTGTCTTTGTATTTAGGTAAATTAGGACGACCTTTAAATTTATCAGGATTTTTATTATATTCTTTGATAGCTGCAAAGAAAGATGACCAACATCTATCTACTAATCTGATTATTTGGCAGCTAACTTTAGAGGGAATAGCTTGATAATCTACTGAAGCTTTAATGAGATGATATGTAGCAGCGTAGTTAAGATACTTTTGTTCGTGAATAAACTTCTGACGAACGATGTAATTGACTGCGTTAAATAGATTCTTAGAAAGAAAACAAAGTTGGTCTATTTCCTTATAAGCTGGATGTGATTTTTTGATTATATGTTTTTCAATCAGTTTCATTTTGTAACGAGTGCCGTTATTTTCTCAATTTTACGCTTGGCTCGACGTACCCCATACATCCGGACAGAGAAACTGTAGATTATAGAAACCAAATCTTGCATTAATTCTAGAGCGACCGTTACCAACTTGATTAACTATTTCTAATTTTTTACCTAATTTATTAATTAGAACATAGATTTCCGTAAATGTCTATATTTTTATTCAATTATATTAAGACCTATTATATAGTCATTTTGCTTTTATTTCAGAACACGCGATCGCATCCCTATTTTTGACCAAAAGCTATTAACCATTAGGCATCAGATGTCAGATAAAACACATTTGTTATGGCATTTTATTGTCACTAATTGACGGCTGAGTGCTTTTTGACTTAAATTGCTGATCACAGCGATCAAGAAAAGCTACATAAGATTTAGCAAAAATGTTCTGATCAAATCTGGTAGCCTGTAATCTCGCACTTTCTGGATTAAAAGAAGGCTCGTAAGTTTCAAAAGTTTCTACTGCCGTTATTAAGGATGCTGCTGTTTGAACTGGAAACAATAATCCGGTTCCTGTTTGTGGGTGTGATCTGATATCCAGCACAGTTTCTAATGCTCCACCAGCACCATAAGCAATTACTGGTGTACCACAAGCTTGAGCTTCTACCAAGGCAATCCCAAAATCTTCACAAGCTGCGTATACAAAAGCTTTTGCCTGAGCCATATACTGCTCAACTACAGCATCGGGTTGCGCTCCCATTATTTTTACATTTGGTTTTGCTAGCTGCCTAATCTGTTCTAATTCTGGTCCATTACCAATTACCACCAACTCTCGCCCTAATTGATTAAAAGCTTTAACTATTAAAGATACTTGTTTATAACTTACCAGTCGGGACACTGTAAGATAAAAGTCATTTTTTTGCGGCTGAAATGAAAATCGCTCAATATTTACGGGTGGATAAATTACTTCTGCACTGCGACGGTAACAACGCCAAATCCTACGTGCTGTATGTTGAGAGTTGGCAATAAAGTAATCTACCCGATTAGCAGAAATTACATCCCATTGGCGTATCCGATGTAGCAGATACCTAGTAAGCATTCCGGGAACTCCTGTTCCTAGTTTGCTATTTTTTAGGTAATCAAAAGTTAAATCCCAAGCGTAGCGCATGGGAGTATGACAGTAGCAAATGTGCAGTTGATCTGGACTTACGAGAATACCCTTAGCGACAGCGTGGGAGGAGGACAAAATAACATCATAATTTCTTAAATCGAACTGTTCTATTGCTAAGGGCAACAGTGGCAAATATTTTTGAATATTTTTATCCGCTTTGGGTAAGTTTTGGATAAACGTAGTGCCAATAGTACGTTTATATAAATAGCTTTCTGGATTA
Source organism: Crinalium sp. (assembly GCA_049646245.1). Taxonomy (GTDB): domain Bacteria; phylum Cyanobacteriota; class Cyanobacteriia; order Cyanobacteriales; family PCC-9333; genus Crinalium. The sequence goes on from JBARVL010000059.1 coordinate 4,334, forward strand.
GTTGATTCAAAATCAATCAGAGCATAAAGATCTGCGTCAATATGCTTTAAGATTTCTTGGACAACCAGTTCTGAACCGCCAGTAGCATTAGGTGTCAACCATTCATGGACTAAAGCGTATTTCATTTTTTAGCCTTGGCAATAAGTCTTGAGTCCATTTAGTAAACTTGGCTCTGGTGCGATCGCTTGTTTTAAGTTTTGAAGCGTAGATTCAACTGCTGGGCGTTCTTTTTTCCTTAAAGCTGCTGCAAATTCACGAGTACTTTTGCTGGTATCTCGATACATTTTAATAAAACCAGTTTGATACTCTTTTAGCTTGCTGTCACTAACGTTGATTGCTGCCATTTCTTTTGCTGCTTTGTCCATTGTATCAGCAGCTAGTAGCAAAGCATCGGGATTTTTGGCTTTGCCTCCACCAGCGAAGGCTTTTGCTTCACTAGCTGCTTTGTTAGTTACGTTGGTGATCTTTTGACACTGGTTCACTTTACTATCGCTACAACTGACAATTAATAAAGTGATGCTGATAGTTGTCGTCAAAAAAACTGGATACTGGCGCGGCAAAGGCATTGAGGCAATCCTTAACAGTTTGTGCAATCAATGGTTTTAATAGCATATTTGATGTTGGCTACAATAACTTATTTTGTTAGCCATCTATAGCTTGTTAAGCTAGACGTTGCGCGATCGCGACGCATCTTTTGAGGTGGAAAGAGAGCCTGCTGTTTCTGGAAAATTATGACTACTCAGCCTGACACGAACGAAACTAATTCCCCGCCTGATAGCCCTAACGGTACAGTTGCAAATTATTCTGCCTTAGCTCAGGCTGTTAGCAACCAGCCACAAGTGTATCCCTACTCAAGCACCAAGATGGCTGGGGGCAATAATTATGCCTATCCTCAACCGCCAAATTCGGCTTTGTGGATTACTTTGAGTGCGATCGCATTGATGGTATTAGCTTTAGCTATTAATAATGGATGGATTGGCATACCAGCCACAATTATTGCCCTGGTGTTTTCCCTACGGATACTTTCCCCTAGCTTCCAAGCTTTACTAGATCAGTTAATCTTCAAAGAACAGCGATCGCAACTATTCGCTATAATAACCGCCACTTTAGCAATTGCTAGTTTACTAAAGTTCATTGGTTTTTACGAACGTCTGGGCATCTGGACTCAACAAATTCACTGGGACGCGGTGGGATCACTAGCAGAATGGACTGGTGCTGTCGGACAAATTTTTATTGCTGTCCTCGCTGTCTATATTGCATGGCAACAATATGTGATTTCTCGTGACTTAACAATAGAGCAAAATCGCCTCACCAATCAGCAAAATATTCTTACCCAGCAGCAAACAATTGATACTTACTTCCAAGGGATATCAGATTTAGCATTAGACGATCAAGGCTTTTTGGAAGATTGGCCCCAAGAGCAAGCTTTCGCAGAAGGTCGCACTGCGGCATTGTTGAGCAGTGTGGATGCTGGTGGTAAAGCTAAAGTGGTGCGGTTTTTATCCCAATCAAAATTATTAACTCCATTAAAGCGCGATCGCCGTTTAGGTCGCCCCATTCTTAACGGCGATGGCGGTTATGCCGAAGACCGAGTTTATGGTGTCCGCGTAATAGATTTAGGTGTCATGTTAGCTGGAGCAGATCTAGCTAACACTGATTTACGCTGGACAGATTTGAGTGAAGCTAATCTAGTCAACGCTAATCTTAGTGGCTGCGACTTAGTAAAAGCTAACCTATCCCGCACTATTTTGTATGAAGCTAAACTTGTCGGTGCTGATTTTCAGCGTGTGCGTCTATTCTACGGTTCAGTAGAAACTGCTAGTCCCCGCAGTCGCACTGAACCTCCCAACTACAAAACAGGGGAATATACTGGCGCGGTAGTTGAAAATGCTGATTTTACAAATGTTCAGGGAATGTCAGAGGAAAATAGACGATACTGTTGTGCTTGGGGTGGCGAAAAAACTAGAGCCACCATTCCAGGCGGCTGTGAAGGCATTCCTAATCAATTAACAATTAACAATTAACAATAACCAATTAAACTTTGATCGTTTGACCTGTTTCGGCAGAGCGACGGGCAGCATCAGCAACTTTTAGGGTATATAAGCTGGCATCTGCCGTTACATACAGAGGCGTACCCTGGGTTAAGTAATCTAATACCATTGTGGTTTCCTTAGCAAATAATCCTCGGCGGCTACCAACTGCTATTGGCGTACTTCCTTCTGCCTGCACCAAAGTTCCTTGATCGCCATTAAAAATTAATCCCCCTTGCTCACCATGAACTTCAAAGGTTCGTGACTCTTGCCAAAGGTTTTCGCCTTTACCATAAATAACTTCAGCCATTAAACCACTATTGAAGCGTAACTGTGCTGTACAGATACAGGCTGTGTAAAATGATTCGCTACCCCAAAATCTCGCTTGACAACTAACAGTCGCCACTTTCCCAAACAAATCTGTAAATCGGTGTAGCCTGGAAAGTGCGCCCATGAAGGGAAAACCAAATAAATCGGGGTCGTAAGTCCATTTGCGGGGAGCAGGATGCTGAGGCGCGATGGTGCTGTAGCGAGCATAAAAAGGTTCACCAATGGTAGGTAATGATTGCTTGAGTGCTTGGTGTAAGCCACCGAGTAGTTCAATATGCTCTATATGTAGGAGTTTGCCTTTAGTTTTAGCTAAAGATATAAGTTCTTCTGCTTCTGTGACATCTAGGGCAAGGGGATATTCGACAATTACGTGCTTGTCAGCTTCTAATGCCGCACGTGCGATCGCACTATGATCGCGGTTGATCGTGGCAACAATTACTAAATCTAGTTCTGGCAGTTCCACCAACTCCTCCCAAGAACCCATTGCTGAAGCTTGGTATGTTTGACAAAATTCCTCAGTTTTAGCTGGTGTATGACCCCCAATAGCCACCAAATGCGATCGCGGATCTGATTGCAAAGTTTGGCATCTTAACTTAGCCGCATATCCAGTACCCACCATTCCCACTTTTAAAGGGATATAATTATCCGCTAAAATCGGCAAATTTGACATTATATAGTTGTGACTAATTGAAACGATAACTAATCATAATGCAGTTCGATATTAACCAGAGAGAATGTTAAATTATGGCAAAAATTCCTCAGCAGTATAGGTATCTAGGCTTGCCGAAATTGTTTAAGTATAAGTAATCAAGATTAAATTTGAAAATATTATTACGAATACCGTTCAACTGAATGTCAATTAAGCGTTACAAGTTTTAATTTTTCCCGTAGTATCAAATAGAGAGCAAAACCTCAAAGCCCACTAGCTCTATCAGGAATGGAGTTGGTGACTCAATAGGTTAATACCTCACCATCAAACCTGTCAATCATCACAGGGCTGTTGGTCAGATCCGTTAGCTCTGTTTCCAATAAAACCCTAAGTCACAGGTCAAGTGACGCTTGTGGAGCTAAAATTGCCTCTGTGGGTAACCTGTGCGAGGTAGTCTTCAACCTCAAACCAGGGACTTCAGGAAATTAATTTTCTAAGCTCAAGCAAGCAATTTGCACACTTGGGGTGCTTGTCAAGAGAGGCATTTCTAGTTTAAGAACCTACAAGAAGTGGGAATTTTCACTCCTGCCGTTTCGATTTAATAGAGAGGACTACTGAATGGCAACTTACAAAGTCACGTTAGTTAACGAAGCTGAAGGTCTCAACAGTACAATTGACGTTGACGACGATACCTATATTCTTGACGCGGCTGAAGAGCAAGGCATTGATCTACCATATTCTTGTCGCGCTGGTGCTTGTTCTACCTGTGCGGGCAAAATTACAGCAGGTTCAATTGACCAATCCGATCAATCTTTCCTGGATGACGATCAGATCGAAGCTGGTTACGTTCTCACCTGCGTAGCTTACCCCACCTCTGATTGCACAATTATGACCCACCAAGAAGAAGCACTCTACTAAGAGGTCAAAGCTTTAAAGGCTGTAGCAGGGACACAAAACTTTTGTGTTCCTGCTTTAATTTTTTGGCTGTATGAGTGCAAAACCCTGATCTATCTTGACTTTTTGGAAGTATTTGTAGAATTAGTCTGCCCCTTGAAATTGAAAATTTTATGGTTGATTGCTTGAATTTGGGTTCCAGGATAGTAAAAACTCACGATTTGCTCTCCTGTCCAACCTTTTTTGGCTAAAGCATAAGCCCCTGTTTGACTAAGACCAACTCCATGCCCTAACCCACCCCCTGCAAAAGTATATCCTTTGAGGGTTTTATCTGTGTTATAAACGGGTTCTAGATAGAATAAGGTGCTGCGGGGTGCGATGAAGGCACTGCGAACATCATCTTTATATAGTTCAACAACACCTCGATCTGTTTTTACCTGAAGTTTGAGAATTCTGCCAGCAGGCGATCGCTCTACTACCGATATTCGATCAATTTTTTCAAAGTTGGCAAGGGGATTTTTAGTTCTCTTGAGATAGCGTTGTAAATCTTTTGTAATATCGGTGAGCGTGCTTGTTCTGCGCCACCGGAAGGTGTTCCAACCCTTTTCGTTAAATCCCTGCTTCAAGCTCAGAAATTGACGCAAGTTTTCCTCATTTGCCAAAGGTTTACGGGACAAATCCCAAATATTTTGAGTGGAATCAATTACGGGTTTGAGATAGGGACGCTTGGCACCGTTCCACACATGATCAAATTGTGCAGTCACTCCACCACTGGTAGAAGAATACAAAGCATCAACAATCTGATTATCGTAGGTTAAGACTTGGCTTTTAGTAGCTGCGATCGCTTGATCTGAGCTTGCACTGGTTCCGGTCAACCCTTTATAAACCTGGCACTGAGTATCGGCACAAATTTGGTAGCCATCAATAGCAAATCTCCGCAAGTTTTTGAGGGCGTAAGTTCTAGCAATGATTGCTTGCGCTTCCATAGCTCCGTATGGCGCATTATAATCAATTTCGTGAGGCACTACACCTCGCAAATATGTCTCTAATGGCACTTCATTAATTAAGGTGTATGTACCATAAGAGTTGGGTTTTATTTGTAAACTTCCGCCATATATCCGACCGAATTTGTCATCCTTGCCTTTTTTAACGTTAATTAAATTTTTTCTGGAAGTTATTTCTAGATTTTTGCGGTTGTAGCGCAAACCCTTGACAACCCAAGAGACTTGTGCTTGTTTCGGTAAAATGTTTGTATCTAAATAAGCTGTTTTCTGACCTTGTTGTTTTAAATTTTCTAACAGCAAGCGTCGCAGTAAAGGTGTGTTATATACACTCCTTTTAGCCCAAACGTGCCAACGTTCAGGTTGTGCTATTTCCACGGCAATACCTTTAGCCAGCCATTTATTAGCACTGTCTTCCGCAGTTTCAAAGCTTCGGTAATTACCCAAGACAACCCGCTCGTCTACGCCTGGTACGCTTAGTGCTTGCGTCACTGCTTCTAGCTTAAC
>JBARVL010000060.1:0-15498 GCA_049646245.1 Crinalium sp.
TGCTATCCGAGAAGCTTTAGGAAGATTGGAAGATCCATACACTCGGTTTATGGACCCAAAACAGTTCCAGTCACTAACTAACCAAACTTCCGGTGAATTGTCTGGTGTAGGCATTCGCTTGGAAATGAACGAAAAAACCAAAGCTATCTCTATTGTTGAACCAATTGAAAATTCCCCTGCTTTTAAGGCTGGTGTCAAACCAGGGGATCAGCTAGTAGCAATTGATGGTAAATCAACTAAAGGGATGAGTTTGGATCAAGCATCTGGACTGATTCGGGGAGAGTCGGGTAAGCAAGTTACACTCAAACTGTCACGACAAGGCAAGGGTATATTTGATCTTAGGTTGACTCGCGCTCAGATTCAACTGGCTGCTGTGCGTTCTTCTGTGAAACAAGAAGGAAATCTTCGCATAGGCTATATCCGCTTAAATGAGTTTAGTTCTCATGCAAGTGAGCAGATGAGCAAGGCGATCAAAAATCTCAATGACAAGCAAGTAAATGCTTTTGTATTAGATTTGCGAGGAAATCCAGGGGGTTTATTACACGCCAGTATTGAAATTGGTCGGATGTGGATGGACAAGGGGGCAATTGTTCGCACTGTAGACAGGCGGGGAGACAATGAAGAATTTAAGGCTAATAATACAGCGTTAACCAAGCTACCTTTAGTAGTTTTAGTAGATGGTAACTCGGCTAGTGCTAGTGAAATTCTCAGTGGTGCGCTCAAGGATAATCGACGCGCTACAGTGCTGGGTAGTCAAACCTTTGGCAAAGCATTAGTGCAGTCGGTTCATTCTCTGTCTGATGGCTCTGGTTTAGCTGTGACAGTAGCACACTATTTCACACCTAACGGTACTGATATTAACCATAAGGGAGTAACGCCAGATATTAAGCTAGACTTGAGTGAAGATCAGCGTAAGCAGTTAGTAACTAACCCATCACTGCTTGGTACTACTAACGATCCTCAATATGCTAGTGCGATCGCAGTTTTAAGGAAGAGTCAGTTTGCTAAACCTCCTGTAAATCAAGGCTCACCTTCAGCAAGTATCCGATAAATTAGTCAAGATTACAAACTTGAAAGTAAATTAACATCATCCCCCGCCAATTCTGGCAAAGATAGCGGGGGATTTTTAATTTGCTGTTATTTAAGTCGTTAAAATGCGTAAATACTGAATAGATCTCTTGCCTAAATAGAACTTACGCAGAGATCCCCCTAAATCCCCCTTAATAAGGGGGACTTTGAATTTTTCCCCCTTATTAAGGGGGGTAGGGGGGATCAAGGTTTCAGACTTTCGGTGCGTAAGTCCTAATAAATTAAATTTTAGATAATTAACCACAGATAAACACAGATGCACACAGATGGGATAACTTATTTTTGCTCATAAGTCTATTAATTGCAGATAGGAGCGTTTTTTTATGCCAGAAACTAGCTGGAATGCTGACTTTTATGAAGGCAAACACGCCTTTGTGTGGCAATATGGTGAAGATATAGTAGAATTGCTTTCTCCTCAAGCAGGAGAGCGAATTCTCGATTTAGGTTGCGGGACTGGACAACTTACTGAAAAAATTGCCAGTGTAGGTGCAGAGGTGATGGGAATTGATAATTCTGCTGCAATGATTACTAAGGCAGAGGCTAACTATCCGACTATCCAATTTGCAGTAGCAGACGCACGAAATTTTCAAGTTGCACAGCCGTTAGATGCCGTTTTTTCTAATGCAGCACTACATTGGGTTAAAGAAGCAGATGCAGTCATTAGTTGCATTCGGCAGGCATTGAAGCCAGGGGGGCGATTTGTGGCAGAATTTGGTGGGAAAGGAAATATTGATGCGATCGCATCAACTCTCTTTAGTATCTTAGAATCAACAGGTTCTACCACCATAGAAAGTCTTAATCCTTGGTATTTTCCTAGCATCGGTGACTATACGACACGCTTAGAAAAACAAGGTTTTGATGTTAAGTATGCGGTTTTATTTGATCGTCCCACACCGTTAGCAGACAAAGAAGCAGGTTTAGCTAATTGGATAAAAATGTTTGCAAGTACTTTACTTGCAAAATTTTCGGCTGACGAGCAAGATCAAATAATTGCCACACTTGAGGAACGTTTAAAGCCAACCTTGTATCGAGATGGAACTTGGATAGCAGATTACCGCAGGTTAAGAGTAGTTGCTATCAAATCCTAGAATATGAGCATTGTTAATTGTTCTATCAAATCCGGTTGCATTAGAATTATATATTTTTTAACGCAAAGATCGCAAAGGTAAGCGCAAAGGAGCGCAAAGTTAAAACAAGTAAAACTTTGAATCATTCTTAAGCAACCGGAAATGATATTAATTGTTAATTGTTTTTGAAAATCTATTAGTTGCAGTAAAATTCGCTGAAATTTTAACTACATCAACAAAAAACTATTTTTGAAATTATGAAAGAAATAATTGCCAAGAAACTAAAGAATTACTTCTTGCCCCCTCCCCTTGATAAGGGGAGGGTTGGGGAGGGGTATATTCTAGATGTCTATTGAAGTTGTAATTCCAGCAAACTAATTAAGTCCAGTAGAGAATACGGGCAAAAGGATAACGCTGTTGAATTTCACTTTCAAAAAAGCGGCGTAACTTTTTCATCGTATCTGTATCATAAACATACTTAGTACCACCAAACTTATTGCGCTTAGTACTGCGCGTTTCCTCATTCATATCCAACTTTGAGCTTGGATACCATGTTTGTAATACTTCTTTTGATCCAGGTGTAAAACGATGGGAAATTAACTCAAAAGTTAAATCACACTCAAAATTAATTGCTTCACTAATTAAGTCAAATAAACGAGTATAATGCAACTCCCAATCATCAAGTAGCATAATTGGTGCAATTACCAAACCTACTGGATATTCTCCACCACCTTGCGATCGCGGTAATGCTAATTTTCGTAAAGCTTGTAACCGAGACTTTACTGGCGCTGTACCACCTTCAAAACGACCAGAAACCGATTCAGCATTCACACTAATACGACAGCGTGTGTGACCATTATGCGGTAAATCTAGTAGCTGTTCCACCGCATCAAACTTAGAAACCCAACGTAAATAACCATCAGCGCGACTGCCAAAATAGCGAATACACTCAGCCAAACTTCCGGTTAAATGCTCAATTCCTAACGGATCAGTATAACAGCTTACTTCAAAACTTGTTTCCTCATTTGGTCGCTCGTAAGACTTCAAATTATCTAAAATTTGAGGTAAATTAGCAAATACACGAATTAATGGAGGTCCTTGCAAACTACCTGCTAAATAACAGTATTGGCAGTGTGCGGGACATCCTTCTGCTAAGTGAAATTGCCAGTCTGCTGAAGGTGGAATAGGACTAAGTTTAAAAGCAGAAGGCGGTGCATTAACAACTGCAAGAGTACGTTTAGCAACATTGTAAGTTTCCCGTTCTGTTTCACCGCGTACACCAGTTATTCTATTTGCAGATAACTCCTGAATAGGTAAATTAAAAGATTCCACTCGCTGTTTAATTCTCTGTCCCCAAGGTTCAGCAAGTGCAGCAGGTGTAAATAATACCTGTTCTGGCATCCACAAACGAGGTTTAGGGGTTTCTGACTCAAGTTTGTGGTTGTCTAAAAGTGTATTAGTCATATTTTTTTATCGCAGATGTGAGCAGATGTGAGCAGATAAAGCAGATGGCGCAGATGTCACCAAAGATTTTATTGGCTTATGCTCATTGGTCTAATTTTTCCAATTAAAAACTTAAAGTTTTCACTAAAAAACCTATAATCAACTTATGCCCAATTTTTAATTAAAATTAAATTGTGTTCTAAGCTGTAGTATTAAATTTGTGAGAATACAAATTTGAAATTTACGTGATTTAGCTGTTTGATAATTTCACAAACTCTTGGCATTCATTTTGTAAGCGAGTGGTAACTGCCACCAAGACATATAAGGATATTCATGGTGTTCTTCATGGTAGCCAAAATGATAGCAAGTGATAAATGACCAGAAAGCAGGCAAACGAGTAGTTTGAGCGTTATGACGATTAGTGTATCCTTCTTGAGGTTCTCGATGTGGTAGGTAGCTACCAAAATAAAATAATTGTAGCGAACTTAATATTGAAGGAATGACCCAGAAATAAGTAAGATTTAATTCTGATATAGGTAGTGTGTAGCTAATAGCATGAAATGTGGCAACCAAAGCTACAAAGCGTTTCCAATTCCAGTACTCTTGCATAAAATGAAAGTACCATGCAAAAAAGTTCTTGTGTTTGCCATCATGGAAATCTGGATCTAGTTCACTAGCTGGATGACCATGATGTAACCTATGCTTTTTTTCTAATTCTTCATAAGAAAGGTAAGCATATAATATTAGAAATACAGTTCCTATAAAATCATTAATTTTGCGATTTTGAGGAAAAACTATGCCGTGCATAGCATCATGGGCTGTAATAAATAAGCCTGTATAGAGAAATGTTTGCCAAGCGATCGCAATTAATAATCCCCAGATAGGTAACTGAGAAATATCTAGCGACATTAGTATGGCAATACTGCATACCCATACTGCTAAGATGGTGAAAGCAATGATAACTCCAGAATACTTCCCTCCACTTTTGAGCATTGACGTAACTTCGATTCGGTTCACTGTTGCTTGCTGAGATTGGATCATGCTGTTACTCCGTATAATGTTCCAGTAATAGTTGATGAGCTAAATGCTATATATACTTACCACTTCTTAATCATCCTATGGGAAAATGCACCCTATGAAAATCCTTATTTTGAGATAATTTTAAGTAAATATGCCTGATTCCAATAAAACTCAAAATTTTTAGAGGTAATTGTTAATTGTTAATTGTTAATGGGCTGGCAGTTTTAGAAAGTTCTAAATCCGCCAGCCCTAAAGTTCTATTAATTAACTATTAACGAGCGACGTACTGAGGTAGCACGTGCAAGATATCGCGAACAACACTGTAGCCAGCGATGTCCCAGAGTAAATAAGCAAGGAAACCAATCATTGCTAAACGTCCGTTCCACAATTCTGCTTGAGGATTCAATCCAAACAAGAAAGCGTTGCGATCTTTGCCGTTATATGCACTAGCAACAGGAGGTAGATCAGTACTGCGAGTTTCCATTTTGTTTCAACTTTTTACATTACTTAACAATTTGTTATATTCACATCCTAGCTACCAGTTCAGATGGTGCTATCTGTCTTTAGTCGCAAAATTTATCCACCTCTTAAGAGCGAGGCTTTGCTTGAGTAATAGAGAATATCTATTACAATCTGTTTAACAAGTTTTGCCTACGCCTTTAGAAATAGTTACAAAAAATAAAATCTTTTAATTTATAAAAAATTTATTTAGTCAATCTATCTCGTGATAGAAGCAATAGCAAATATAAAAATTAGCTAAATTTGCTCTTTAAAATTAAAATATTCCATCCCTAATTTGCTGATAAATATCTCACGAAAGAAAGAAGGTTTACTAACCAAGGTTTAAGAGACTAAAAAAGCAAGATAATCATATTGGGGTGGAAAAATGGGTTATACAGCACTAATTACAGGTGGTTCAGAAGGAATTGGCAAAGCAATAGCTTTGTTAATGGCGAATAAGGGATATGATATTGTATTAGCGGCTCGTCATGTTGAGCAGTTAGAAGCTACAGCCGAAGAAATCAAAGCACTTGGTCGTGATGTACTCACTGTCCCTACTGATGTGAGAGATGCTGAACAAGTGAATGTACTTGTGCAAAAGGCACTGGCACATTATGGTGCTATTGATGTATTGGTCAATAATGCAGGTATTTATATTTCTGGTCCTGTTGAGGAATTTTCTCTCAGTGATTGGCATCAGGCTATAGATACAAATTTATGGGGATATATTCACACAATTCATGCACTATTACCTCATTTTTTACAAAGGGGTAGTGGCACAATTATTAATATCATTTCGATTGCGGGTAAAGTTCCTATTCCTTATTTAACGCCTTACACTACCAGTAAGTTTGCGGTGACGGGTTTAACGGAAGCTTTGCATTCAGAATTAGCGCCTAAAGGCGTTCATGTGTGTGGGATTTATCCAAATATGATTAGGAGTAATTTTTTGCAAAGGGCAATTTTTAGGGGTAAGAATGAAGAAGATACTAAGGTGCGTCGTGAACAGGTAGAACAGGTGGTTGCTGTACCTGTGGTAGAAAAACCTGAAGATGTGGCAAATGCTGTTTGGGATGCTTTGAAAAATCGCAAGTCTGAGGTGTTGGTAGGATCTGCTAATATGTCCGCCGTAGCTAACCGGATGTTTCCTAGTTTGGTGCAGTCAATTATTAGGAGAACTTTTAAGTTGAAAGACAAATAATCAATTAACAATCATCAATTAAGCTAATCCCAATTTAATTTTTTAATTAAATACAGCACTTGGCATTTAAATGTAGTACACCCCTCCCCAACCCTCCCCTTATTAAGGGGAGGGGGTAACTTGTTTTGCCTACAAATTGTGCAAGTTAATTGTTAATTGATTAGATATTTTTCAAAAAGCCAGCAGCGATCGCACCCAGAATAGACACCCCAAAGATTAACCGATACCAAATAAATACCCACGTACTTTGGGTTTGTAAAAATCGCAGTAACCAGGCGATCGCAACATAAGAAAAAACGCCTGCCGAAATCACTCCCACAATTATGGGAACTAATCCTGAACCCTCTAAACCTGTTTGAAACACATCCTTGAGTTCGACTAACCCCGCGAGGGTAATTGCTGGAATACCTAATAAAAAGGAGAATCTGGCAGCAGTAGCACGTTCTAAACCCATAAATAACCCTGCGGTGAGGGTAGAACCAGATCTAGATACCCCTGGAATTAATGCCATTGCTTGAGCTAAACCCATTAATACCCCATCTAGGATGCCCAATTGCTCAAAATTCCGCTTACGCTTACCAAATTTTTCCGCAACTCCCAACAATAGGGACATGAATATCGAGGCGATCGCGATCGCACCTAAACTTCTTAATGGTGAGTTATCAAAATCAGGGATAAATTTTTTAATTAGTAGTCCAAAGAAAATGATCGGTATTGTTCCTAAGATAATTCCTGCTGCGATGCGGAAGTCGTCAGACTGATAATCTTTTTGAGCGATCGCGCGTAAACTACCTGTAGTAATTTGAACTAAATCACCCCAAAAAAACCATAAAACTGCTGCAATACTGCCCAATTGAATTACCGCAGTAAACCCGCTACCAGGATCTCCCCAACCCAAGACTACTGGCACTACCTTTAAATGAGCAGAACTACTAATTGGCAAAAACTCAGTTAACCCTTGTACTAAGCCAAGAATTAATGCCTGAAAAATATTGACCTGCACCGCCGTAGTTGTAGCTGCTGGCTCAAGCCCTTGCTGGGTAAAGCCCCCGTCTGCTGTGGCTAATGTGAGCAAAGTACTAGCTGTGCCTATACCCATCAGCCTGAGCAAGCGATGTGGCGATCGGATCATATTTTCCTCCAAAAATTCACTCCCAAACCATAACCAATGTTCCATCAATATTGCCTCATTTAACCAAAATCATCAGCCTTCTTGTAAAAATATGCCAGAGGTATAGCTGTAGCCATAGGTTAGGACATTCTTTATTTTCAGGACTTACTCACTCTCATGCTTGAAACCTAGATCCCCCCTGCCCCCCTTAAAAAGGGGGGAAACTCAAAGTCCCCCTTTTTAAGGGGGATTTAGGGGGATCTTTGCGTAAGCATGATGTAGAGACGCGAAATTTCTGCTGACTGCTAGAGATTTTTTCGCCATTCAATAGAAAATTAAGTTAAGATTAAAACAATCCCCAGGGGGGGGATAAATCTGTGTTATCTTGAGATATCTTAAAGATAAGTAAAGAAACTTTACAAAAATAAGAATATTTTGTTTAACGATACCTGCAATACTACTAAATCTCCTACATCTGGCTTTCCAACCCAGCCAGTAAAAAATCTCTTTCTCATTTCTGAGTGGGAAAGTGATATTAGTCAATATTGGTGGGCGTTTGGCGCAGCCTGTTTTCTAGTTTCTGTGCCAGTATTTGTCCAAGCGCCATTGGTGCGACAACTGCCACTGCTGAGTTTAGTCTTGACAGCAGCTTGGGTATGGTTAGGGTTATTACTAATAAAACGTCCAGGTACTCAGTTATGGGGAGACTTGCTGCTAGGGTTTAGCTGGAGTTGGTTAGCTGGTTCACTTTACTGGGGATGGTTGCGTTGGGAACCATTAATTCACTTACCAGTAGAAGCAATTGGTTTACCATTTGTTTTATGGTTTCTGTGGCGCGGGTGGGGAAAAGTTGGTAACTTTTTTTATCTGGGTTCGTTGTTTGGCACAGCAATAACAGACTTATATTTTTATATAGCTGGTGTGATTCCTCACTGGCGGGAACTAATGCAAGTTGATCCAGCTTTAGCGACACCAATATTACAGAATGCGATCGCGCTTGTGCGAACCCCCTGGGGGGTATCTTGGGCTGGTATTTTAGTTAGCTTATTATTAAGTGTTGGTATTTGGTCGCTAGGAACAAAGCAAATCCACTGGTGGGCATTTTCTGGTGCTGTCTTAAGTACAATTTTGGTTGATAGCTTGTTTTTAGTAGCAGCATCTCTTGCTTAGATATCATCCAAACTCTCTGGCTCCCTCCCCTTGATAAGGGGAGGGTTGGGGTGGGGTTAAATATATTTATTTATGCAAGAAGTCCATTAAACAGCAGCAACTTTTTGTTGCAAACTTTGGTGGTTCTTTTGCAACAATTCAGTGATAGCAGAGCTAGGAAGAGGTTTACTAAAGTAGTAACCTTGAATTTCGTCACAACCTTTTGTTTTCAAGTATTCAAACTGTTCTTTTGTTTCTACACCTTCAGCAGTGATATGTAAATGCAAATCCTTTGCCAAATTAATAATTGTGTTGGTAACTGCTGCATCCTCTTGGTTAACAACAACGTTATTTACAAAAGAACGGTCGATTTTGAGAATATCAATTGGAAAACGTCTTAAGTAATTTAATGATGAGAAACCTGTACCAAAATCATCTAATGCTAGGGTAATTCCCATTTCATGTAATTGTTGTAAAACCTTAATGGAATGTTCCACATTTTCCATAATTAGGCTTTCTGTAACTTCAAGTTCTAAATCATCTACAGATAAGTTTGTTTCTGCTAATATTTGGGCAACTAGATCGACAAGATTTGGTTGTGCTAACTGACGAGCAGATAAATTGACGGCTACCCGTAGCGGCGGTAGTCCTGCTTCCTTCCACAAGCGGTTTTGATTACAGGCGGTGCGTAGTACCCATTCTCCAATCGGAATAATTAAACCATTTGCTTCTGCAATTGGGATAAATTTAACTGGAGAAACAAAACCTAATTCAGGATTTTGCCAACGTATTAACGCTTCGACTCCCATTATTTTACCAGAATTAGCATCAACTCGTGGTTGATAATTCAAGTGCAATTCATTCCGTTCTAGTGCATAGCGCAATTGAGTTTCTAAAACTAACCGTTCCTGTAACTGAGCATTCATCTCAGTTCCAAAAAACTGATAAGAGTTGGGTGTGCGACGTTGAGCTTCATCTACTGCTGTATTAGCATTTTGCAATAGTTGGTCTACGTTATTTCCATCAAAAGGATAAACTGTAATTCCAAGATTAGCTTGGATGTGTAACTGATTTCCTTGTATTGATATAGGTAAGGCGAATTCACGTAGGAGAGACTGACAAAAGGGTATAGCTTCTTCTGAGGTAGTTAAGTCAGGAAGTGCGATCGCAAATTCATTACTATTAAGATGACACAATAAATCAGTTCTACCAACATGAGAAGTTAATTTTTGGGCAACTATTCTCAGTAGTTGATTACTAACATCACTGCCTAAAGCATTATTGATTTCTCGGAAGTTAGGCAAGTGTAAACAAATGACACCTAACAAGCGATTTTTTCCTTCAGCGTTTGATAAAGCTTGTTGGAGACGATCTGTAAATAAGACTCGATTTGGCAAGCCTGTCAGATTATCATAATTAGTCAAGTGTTCAATTACTTGATCGAGTTTGTTAAGTGTCTGTACCGTATCTGTCATTAAAGTGCCAACTTCATCAGTATATTGAGTTGGCAGAGAGGGAAGTTGCTTTTGGTTGTAATATTTCCGCAGTGCGGAAGATGTCAAAAGTACAGGTGCTAAAAGTTTATGTAATACATAGAGAGTAATGCCTGTACCTACTAAAGTTGCTACCAGCGCAATTGCCAGTACACGGATAGTCATTTCTAGGGAAAATGAATTTGAAATTAGAAAATGCAGTAATAGAGATAAAAGTGGTACGTGCGTTCCTAAAAAGGCAACCAACATGATTTTGCCTTTGTATGTTTTCGGATGTGGCAACTGAGATAGAAACGAGTAGAATTCCAGGCTTTGATAAGTTTTTTTCATATATTTTTTCTAAATTTGATGTTCTTTAGGTCAAGATTTGTTGATAAATCGTTGCAATTACACCATTGATTTATGCCACAGATGTATTTTTTTGAAAAATTATCTTTAGCTGAGTGGCAAGATCTGCGATCGCGCTTTTACCTCGATCTATCACTAATGATAAACCCAAAAAACTATGAATCATACCATCATACCGTTGCAGTTTGACAGGAACTCCTGCTGATGACAACTTGACTGCATAAGCTTCTGCTTCATCTCGCAGCACATCATATTCAGCAGTAAGAATATAAGCTGGTGGTAGGTTAGCTAAATTCTTTGCTAATAGTGGCGAAGCATAAGGATTTTGTCCATCAGCTACATCTGTGAGATAATGATGCCAAAACCAGATCATTTCCTCTTTACTTAATCCAAAGTCGCCTTGTCCATATTTTTGATAAGATTCTGTATCAAATCCATATTGAGTTGTTGGATAAATTAAGACTTGATACACTAATGATGGTTCGCCTAGATTTCGTGCCATTAGTGCTACCGCAGCAGCAATATTTCCACCCGCGCTATCTCCTGCTATAGCAATGCGAGTTTCATCACCATTAATCTCACCAGCATTTTTAGCTACCCAATTAGTCACAGCATAAGCATCTTCCACAGCAGCAGGAAATTTATGTTCAGGTGCTAGACGGTAATCTACTGAAACTACTATGCAATCCGCCTGATTAGCTAGAGAACGACAAATATGATCTACACCATCCAAATCACCAAGCACCCAACCACCACCATGAAGGTAAATTAGTATCGGTAACTGTGTATCTAGCCTTGGTGTATAGATCCTGATAGGAATATCTACTTGTGATGTAATAGTACGATTTTGGATATTTGCCACAAGTTCTGGTTTTAGTGGCTTTGCTTTTAGTTGGGCAAGCAATTCTCTTGCTTGTATTGGTTCTGCTGTAACAAGAGGTGGTAAATTTAAATGAGCTATTTGGTGTAAGAATTTGTGTGCTTGTGGATCTAGAGGCATCTGATTTTTGCTATATGATTTCTTAAGAGAAATTAGCAACACAATTCTACCTCTTTAGTATTAGAAAAATCAAACTGGTTCTAACTGGCGTTAGAGGTAGATCACATTATTGCCAATTAATATACAGATACTACGTGGTGAGAGTTGAATCATGGAAACGAATAATACCGAAATTAATCAATTGAGTCAGATAGTTGATTTAAAAAATTCTAATCTTGAGTTATTAGGGCAAGTAAGTCAGCTTGCCCATGCCATAAAAAATTTGCAACTAGCGTTAGAAAATTTGCATTGTCAAATTGAAAAGCAGCAGTTAAACATCTTACAAATAGAATTTCAAAAGGAAGTTAAATTGCGTAACTTAGACGCAGATTTTAGAGAAACTTTAGCTGAATTAGATTTAGATTAATAAAAAACTTGACATGATAAATTAAAAAGCTGTTTGAGTTCTTAATAATTATTAAAAATCCACAACAACGAAGAAGTGAGATTTTATCTATTTGGTGTGGGTTTTCTCTTCCTGTTTATATCTACTTTGTTAATTGTTAATTGTTAATTGTTAATTGTTAATTGTTTAATATGTACCTTACCTGGTTAGATAATAATAGTTGGTTGGTTGAAATTGGCTCAAAACGAGTACTGATCGATCCTTGGTTAGTGGATGAATTAGTATTTGCTAATCTCGATTGGTTATTTAAAGCTACCCATCCTACTCTACGTCCAATTCCAGAAAATATAGATTTAATTATCCTGTCTCAAGGTTGGGAGGATCATGCTCATCCGCCAACACTAAAAGTATTAGATCATAATATTCCTGTGGTAGCTTCTCCTAATGCTGCTAAAGTGGTGCAAGCATTGGGTTATACAAAAGTAACTGCACTAGGTCACTGGGAAAAGTTAACTTTTAATCAAAACTTAGAAATTCAAGCCACTCCTGGTTCACTGGTGGGAGCAACACTTGTAGAAAATGGTTATTTAATTAAAGATTTAGAAACAGGTTTAAGTCTCTACTACGAACCTCATGGAACTCATCCCCCTTCGTTAAAGAAAGTTGCACCAGTAGATGTTGTAATTACTCCCTTAATAGACTTAGCTTTACCATTAGTTGGGTCACTTATTAAAGGCGGTAAAAGTGCTTTAAAATTAGCGCAAATTTTACAACCTCAAGTAATGTTACCTACTGCTGCGGGAGGTGATGTAGTTTATGAAGGATTAATAAATAAGTTACTTCAAAGTATCGGCAGTATTGACGAATTTAGGACACTGTTAGCAGAAAAGAATTTATCTATACAAGTAATTGAACCACAACCAGGCGATCGCCTTGAACTTAAACTTCAGCCAAAAGCTACTTATGCCGTTTAAGACAAACAACTTTTGCCTTTCTACCCGCTTCCCTAAATTTCCGACCGTCTGATACAAAAAATCCCCATAATTTATCTCATGGCGGGGCTATTCCCCGTCATGGTTCAATGCTTCAAAATACTAAAATTGATTAACTAGGAATAAATTTTAGCGAAACACCGTTCATACAGTAGCGTTTGCCCGTTGGTGCGGGACCGTCGTCAAACACATGACCTAAATGCCCGCCACAGCGATGACAATGCACCTCAACTCTAGTCATAAAAAGTGACCTATCTGTAGTTGTGGCGATCGCACCTGGAATAGGATCATAAAAACTGGGCCAGCCAGTGCGACTATTGAATTTAGTTTCAGAGGTAAAAAGCGGTAAATCGCAGGCAGCACAGGTATAATTACCCTCAGCATATTCCTTATCAAGGGGACTGGTTCCAGCGCGTTCAGTGCCATGTTTACGCAGTACATGAAACTGTTCTGGTGTCAAAGTTTTACGCCACTCTTCTTCAGTTTTGTTGATTTCAAAATTATTATTTGAAGCAGCCATAACTCCTGATTTCTCCGGCAAATAACGTAATAACCATGCTGCGCCCACAAATACTGCGCCAGCTTTTAAAATATAACGTTTTTTCATATTCTCTCGTTCCGTTGCTACAGAAAGGTTCCTTAGTTTAGTACGCGGGCAAGATGCCCACACTAAATCTGCTGTAAAAGAAAATTAATTAACTTTATATGTAGTGCAAGCGGTAACTACCTTTGAGCATAAACTACTTCTAATTCAGACCAACGTTCACGCACTACGCCAGTTAGCGCCTGTAATCCCCATAATTCACTACGGCGATGACCTACTACAATTACACCTATCTGGGTTTGGGCTACAGCTAACTTGGCAGGTTGTCTAAATTGTCCTGTAATGTATAGATTAGCACCACGTTCTGCTGCTTCACGCACTAAGCCATCAGTCATTGCACCAACAACAGCCACAGATTTGATCTCGTCTCCACAGGGATAAACAGCATCGTGTCCACCAAATATCTGATTAACGTAATCAGAATATTGCTCAAAGCTGCTTGCAGAAATTTTGCCTAACATCCCGATTGGACGACCTGCTTTTTCACCTAGTATTTCTAAGCTAGACATTCCTAGGACTTCTGCAAGTCTGGGATTAAAACCCAAAGTCATTCGTTCATCAAATGCTAGGTGGTAAGCAACTACACCAACATCGGACGATAGTTGCGAAGGTGCTAGTTTCCAAGGTCGATGTAGAAATAAAGCATCTAAGCGGTGAGTATTTGCCCATGCAGTTAATTCTGACCAAGGTTCTAAGGCTAATCCAAAACGCTGAATAGGTCGCTGTGATGGTCGGTATATCCCGCCTTGGTCATCAATAAAGCGCTCAATAGCAAAAAACTGATTGAAAAATTTTACTAGATCTTCTAAATCAAGCATATCTATATATATCTATTTACCAGCTAGTGCTAAACTATATACTTTGGAAATGAAGCTGGTAATAACCTGCTGACTAAAGAATTTTTTAAAAATGCAGTGTTACAACCAATATTTTTGCTGATTAGCAGCTTCATTTTTTTAGGAGATAAAAAATATCTTCCTAACTTACTATCGTCCTACAAAATAGATATAAATACATCCTGTGCAAAACTTATCTTCCAATAATTTACCCGATGCCAGCGCCAAAAGCACGTGGCATCTATTAACATTAACTCAAGTATCAAAGCGCGAGTTGTTTTATAAACAGGTTTTACACGCGATCGCTCTTGAAAAACTGGAAAATTTAATTTTGAGCGTAGAATTACCGCAAGACTCTGTTTATAAAAACTTAGTTTTAGTGGAAGTAAGTAGTTTAAAAGCTGTGCGCGATCGCATACAACAAATTGACCCTAGCCTACAGGTGAGAATTGATCCCAAACCGTTAACATTAGCTCAAGTTAATCGAATGTTAGGGCGTTGATATAGCAGTTTTAATATTTATCAGGTACAGGAGTGCGAGCATTTTGCTCGCTATAGATTTAGTACAAGCAAAAGGCAAACATGATTGTTTGCCTTACTTAGACCAATTTTTCAGCCAAGTAAAATAAAAAGTAGCTCCTGCGCCAACTTCAGACTCAACCCAGATACGCCCCCCTCGGCTTTCAATAATTTTTTTCACCACAGATAAACCAATACCTGCCCCTTCAATTTTGTCCCTAGCCTCTAGTCTCTGAAAAATACCCCAAATTTTTTCTTGATATTCAGGCGCAATTCCTTGTCCATTATCTGCAACAGAAAACTCATAATACTTTTCATATTCACATACATTCACCTGTACTAAAACATCTGGTTTTCCAGCATACTTAATTGCATTATTAATCAAGTTCATAAAAACTTGTTGCAATGGTACTTTCTCACCTGGCAAAGTGGGCATTTTTGGCCCAACTATGATGGATGCTTGTGGAGGTGGGGAAAGTAGTTCTATTACTTCCTTTAGCAAATCAGCAACATTAATCAGTTCAATATCTTCAGTACGTCCTGCCCGTGAATATTGTAAAATTCCATTAATTAAAGCTTCCATCCGGTATACACGCCCACGTAGCAAATGTAAATGCTCCCGTGATTCATCGCTGATTTGTTCTCCAATATCTTCCTCTACCCACTCTGCTAAAGTGGCAATTCCCCGCAAAGGTGCTTTTAAGTCGTGAGAAGCAACATAAGCAAATTGATCTAAATCT
>JBARVL010000061.1:0-4406 GCA_049646245.1 Crinalium sp.
GCCTTTAAGCCCTGATCTGCCAGTAACTTGTTGTACTGACGGATTTCCCCTTGAGTTGCTGGTGCGCGTCCCAAGATGTGACGGAACAAGAACTCAATTACTTTCGTATTGGGGTAGGGAGTATAGAAGCGACGACGGTAGATATCTGAACTAGCAAGGGTGCGGACGAACTCACGCACAGAAATTTCACCGTTACGGAGTTTGCTGTCTAACTCAGAACGTCTGAACTCTGAAGGAACCTGACCACTAAAGATATCCATCACTTGACAGTAGATGGCATTGATCACCCCATCAGTTTCAGGGGAGTTAGTTCCAGGGGTGAGACGATAAATCCGCGCTGGTTTGCGACGTGAAGTACCAACACCAACTTCTACAGACTGACCGTTACCATTAGCAAAAGAGCGACCCAGTTCCATGAACAGTGGCTTAGTCTTGTCAATCTGACGTTCACTAGCTGCCAGATCTGCCATCGCTTTTGCCATAACTGGCATTTTCGTGGCATCCATCCGAGCCTTAACTGTTTCAAAGCTGGGTACTACCAAGTCTTCGTTTTGCTTGGTTAATTGGTTATACAGCTTCTCTGTATTGGGGAAGTTGCCTGCTGGGAGGGTGGGGAAGCGACGATAAGGAACCGTATCTTCTCCAAATAGCTCGGCATATTCCGCGCTGTTCACCATTGCTCCAACAAAGGCACGAATACCCTCAGAGGCAAGAAGTTGGTTATATTTGCGGATTTCTTGCTGGTCTTTGGGGGCGCGACCTAAGAAGTGCTTGGTTCCTAGTTCTATTACCTTAGTGTTGGGGTAAGGTGTGTAAAACTCTTTAATGTAAAGATCGGAACCGCCTAAAGCTTCGATAAACTCTTTAACGTTGATTTCGTTGTTGCTGAGTTTACTTTCTAAGGCTGTGAATTCGTTTTTGACGATGTAAGGCTCGATATCGCGCTCAAAAATTTGTCGATAGGCAGCACGAATAATCGTTTCTACCAACGTCTTATCAGCATTTTCTGTTAGCTTAAAGACCTTGGTTTGTTCACGCTGCTTATTAACGCCTTGGTTAACGCGGAATTCAATATCTGGTTCAGTCCGCATTTGTGTGACTTCACCCAAAGCCACAAACATTGGTGCTTCTTCGATTGTAGGCTTGGAACCAGTGTCACCAATGCTACCAACACGGAGCGATCGCAGAGCTACACCACTAGGGGTTAAATAGCGTTCATAAGGAACGGTATCTTCACCAAAAGCTTCGCTGTACTCTGGACTATCAATAATCGCATCAACCAGAGCGTAGAAACCTTTCTTAGCACAAGTATCAAAGTACTTGTTGATTTCTTGACGACCGTAGGTAGGACGACCTAATAAGCGGCGGTGGATGTACTCAACAGCCTTAGTAACGTACAGAGGTGTCCAGTACAAGCTGCGGAACAAGTCGGATTTAGCCAGTAAGCGAATAAAATCGCGTACTGTAATTTCGCCGTTTTCCAGCTTGATTTCTGCTACCTTTTGACGTTGACCTTCATAAACGTCACGTCCGAAAACTTGCAGGTAAGCTGCTTTAATTACCGCTTGAGTAGAGCTTTCCGAGTACTTAATACTGGAATTTTTGACATACTTCTTGCTAGACGTACCGCCATTTCCGCTTGGCCCAGGCAGTTGATCCAGCTTGAAGACTTTTGCACCAAGAGAACCAGGCTCTGCTGCCCGTGCGCCAGGATTACTTAATTGATTATTAATTCCTGGGCCTTGATGGATCAGGATACGGCGTGTATCTTTTCCAAAAGGAGCGGGGCTAGTGCTAGGATTCTTAGTTTCTTTAGGGAAAATTGCCCCAAACTGAATTTCCAGTGGATCGTTGCCAGAACCATAAGGATGTTGGTCAGGCAGGGGTTGCTCGTAGGCAGCAAACGTGGTAATAAACTGCGGTACTTTGCGGAAAGGCGCACTGTAGTTTAATAAATCTTGTTGTGGCCCCCAGTTGCGACATTCTTGAGCTTCTTGACCCAAACCACGCAGGTAGGGGACAGTTTCTTCGCCGAAGTAGTCGGAATATTCCTGGGAATCGACTAAAGCATCTACCAGCGCCGCTAAACCACCACTAGAGACAATAGAGAAGTACTTCTGAACTTCTTCACGACTGGATGGGCCACGACCCAAGAAGTGACGGAAGGCTAGTTCTAAAGCACGGCTATTGATGTAAGGTTCGTAGAAATTTTTCTGATATAGATTGGATTTACCCAATCGGCGGACAAACTCCTTCATGGAGATGTCACCGTTTTTGACCTTAGATTCTAGGTCGGAAATGCTCAGACTGTAAGCACGAGTAATGTCGCGCTCAAACACTTGTCGATAGGCTGCTTTGACGATTTCATTCTTTTCAGAAGAGGATAGTCCTGGCTTCATAGCATATTTAGGACGGCGCTCTGCTGAATTGAAGTAAATTTGGGGTAGTTGTAGCCCTTGTTGATCGTCAGAAGGACGCTGACGTAGCTTTGCTGAGGGTGTAGGGGCTTTAAATTCGTTAATTAATACTTCAAAGTATTGATTAACAATACCAGTGGCATCGGCATCTTGCCGGAAATACCCCAAAGCTGCTTGGCGCATTTCTTGCAGCGCCACAATTGTTGCTTCACCGGAACAAGCATTTTCAATTATTTCCCGTAAACCTCTTGTGTTTACAGCAATAATATTTGGATCGCCAGCAACGATCGCATAAGTTACATAGCGCAAAAACCAGCTTAAATCACGCAGAGATTTCTGCATATTGCTGGGGCCGTAACGGGCGACGTTGATTGGTCGGAAACCTGCGGGGACTGGGCCAGTACCAGAAGCAGAAAACAGACTCCGTAAGCCTTCTAAGAAGCCACCGCCACTTTCTACAAAGGTCGCAGTTCCTAATTTAAAAGACTCTTTGACATCATTTCCTCCTGCACCTACCATCGCCATTTCAGGAATTTCTGCGGGCTTTTCCAAAAAAGCCATCGGAGAACCACCCACGAAAATGCGGTTAGCAGCGCGAGACACAATTAAATCGGCGTTTTTGCTGAGAGTGTCTGCAATTTGTATGCGTTGATTACCAGAACTAAAATAACTGGCAAGCTCATTCAACTCTCCACGCCCTAAGAAGCGGTCTTGCTGCTCTGCCTGAGATATCGTGGCTACAGGTAAAGTTTGATATAGCTGCGGACGCGCAACTGAGCTTCCACCACTTGCCTTAACACTCATCTTATTTTTAAGCTCCCATTAAAGTTGCTGTTAAGCCTGACCAGGGTGACAATTACGGTTACACCGTTGCTGAGATTGCATAATTTTGGCGTACAAGCTGATCGCTGTCCTGGTTTAAGGACTTGATGTTTCTTTGTCACCTTGATCGAAATCTCGCCTATATTCAACCCAGTCAGCCTCTAGATTAAAACGTTTCGAGTTCTATACGCTGTTTCTTTAAGAAGTGTGTAGAACCCGTTACTTTGATTAACGGTGAAATCATCATATTGGATCAAAGTAGGCTATCTGAGAAAAAAGATAAGTTTTTTTACGTTTCAGATTTCCAGCCATCGAAACTAGGGTTTTTTCGCACTCTCTCTTTAATTATGCCTGAGACTAATGAGCTAAAGTTGACTTGCTCAAAGATATTACAGTTCTTTAATCTCAATACTTTCAGTTATATAAGCACTTAATCACAGCCATCATTGCTAATGCTGTGACATAAAATGTTAATCCGTGTCGTAAATTCGGTAAACTCAGGTTGCTGCGAATTTTGCCCAATATGTCCGATTTCCAGACTGTTAGTGCTGCTGTTGCAAAACTTTACAATACTTATCCATTTCCGCCAGAGCCACTACTAGATAGTCCACCCCCTGGATATAACTGGCGCTGGAATTGGCAAGCTGCTTATAGCTTCTGCACTAATCAAAAACCTCAAAAAGAAAATATCCGCATTTTAGATGCTGGTTGCGGTACTGGTGTAGGAACAGAATACTTGGTTCATCTTAATCCCCAAGCTGAAGTTGTGGGAATTGACTTAAGTTCTGGTGCTTTGGAAGTCGCTAAAGAGCGTTGTCAGAGGTCAGGAGCGAATAGAGTAGAATTCCATCACCTGAGCCTATACGATGCTGACAAGTTGGCAGGTGAGTTTGACTTAATTAATTGTGTGGGTGTACTGCACCATTTACCCGATCCAATTCGCGGGATTCAATCTCTTGCTGCTAAGTTGGCTCCTGGTGGTTTGATGCACATTTTTGTGTATGGAGAATTAGGCAGATGGGAAATTAACTTGATGCAACAGGCGATCGCACTTCTACAAGGCAATCAACGAGGCGATTATCGCGATGGTGTTGAAGTGGGGCGGAAAATCTTTCAAGCATTACCAGAAAATAATCGACTTGTCAAGCGAGAGCAAGAACGTTGGTC
>JBARVL010000062.1:0-3754 GCA_049646245.1 Crinalium sp.
CAAAAAGAAAATAATTAAACACTTACTCCCTTCCCATTAAAAGATTACCGATTATATTCTTCTTCTTCCTTGGCGTTCTTTGCGTCTTGGCGGTTTATAAAATAGGTATTCGCCATAGTGGGAAGGGAGTAACTGAACAGTATTGCAGGCGGAGCAGAGGGAGCAGAGGAAGCAAAAATGACTGAGCAAAACAATAAAGATAACTTGCCCGCAAATGATTCTCAGCAGTCTGATGAATTGACTGATGAGACGAAATCGGTTGATAATTCGTGGAAAAATCGCATCGGCGGTGTTTGGAACAATGCCACAGGACGTTTGAGGCAATTGGTTCCTACCGATATTCCGCAGATGGTGGGTAATTGGTTTAATGTCAGCGAATCTCAAGTTGCAGAGATTTTGGAGGCTGTGCGGGCGGAACTACCTACCACAGAAGCGTTATTAATTGGTAAGCCACAAGCGGGAAAAAGTTCAATTGTTCGGGGAGTGACTGGAGTTTCGGCGGAAATTGTCGGTCAGGGTTTTCGTCCCCATACGCAAAATACTGAACGCTATGCCTATCCTTCGGGTGAATTGCCGTTGCTGATTTTTACAGATACAGTCGGACTGGGAGATGTCAACCAGGAAACTGAGGCGCTAATTGAGGAACTGGTTGGAGATTTGCAACATCAAACCCGTCGCGCTAGAGTTTTGATTCTAACTGTTAAGATTAATGATTTTGCAACTGATACTCTGCGAAAAATTGCTACTCAGTTAAGAAAGGAGTATCCAGAAATTCCCTGTTTATTAGCTGTTACTTGTTTGCATGAAGCTTATCCTGCTGATGTCACCGATCATCCCACATATCCGCCAGAGTATGAAGAAGTAAATCGCGCTTTTAGTGCAATTAAGGAAGCTTTTGCGGGTTTGTGCGATCGCTCTATTATGCTTGATTTTACTTTAGAAGAAGACGGCTACAACCCTGTATTTTATGGTTTAGAAGCATTCCGAGATACTTTAGCAGAATTGCTTCCAGAAGCAGAGTCGCGGGCAATTTATCAGTTATTAGATGAAAAAGCTGGTATAGAAATTGGTAATCTTTACCGAGATGTCGGACGGCGTTATATGTTGGCGTTTGCAATTATGGCGGCGACAGTTGAAGTTGTACCTGTACCATTTGCTAGTATGCCTGTGTTGACGGCGTTGCAATTATCAATGGTGGGTTTGTTAGGAAAATTGTATGGGCAAACGCTGACACCATCGCAAGCAGGAGGAGTTGTGAGTGCGATCGCAGGTGGTTTTTTAGCGCAAGCTGTCAGGCGTGAGTTAGTTAAATTTGTGCCTGGTTTTGGCAGTGCGATCGCGGCTTCTTGGGCAGCAGCATATACTTGGGCTTTAGGTGAAGGTGCTTGTGTTTATTTTGGCGATCTAATGGGTGGGAAAAAACCCGATCCTCAGAAAATTCAATCTGTGATGCAAGAGGCATTTAAGACGGCGCAAGAACGGTTTAAGGGGATGAAGCGGTGATCAATAATTTGGGTTATTTAACCGCAGATGCACGCAGATAAACGCAGATGTAAACTAGCATTTAATTAACTGATGCTAGATACTGTTTTATTATTTATTAGATCATCTGCGATCGCTACTGATAAACACGGTTTGCATAGTGCAGCTTTTGCATAGGTAATAGAAGCACGATTGCAACAGTTATAGATATGTATTTGCTTCACTTAGGCGATTTACGCCATCCATTAGCTATAGCTTCTGATTCTGTACAAAACCATTTTTCTCCACGAAAAAGGTCAATTTTTGTGGAATTATAATCTTCCGCGCCTGGAACATGATAAATTTTGTTTCCAGTTTCAATAGAGATGTTTCCTTTAATCTTGCATTCCGGTTTAGTGGCAGATGTGATTGAGAGTGGAACTTTGCTATCACTAAATTTAATTCCACTAATTGCCATAACAGCCAAAACAGGAACAATGATAACTGACTCAATCAATCGGTAGCTTTTTTTGTTTGTTTTCTTTGGGGCAGTTTGAGATAAAACTCCTTCAATTACAACATTAAATGCACGAGTTTTTCCATTTGACTCAGGTTTTTTCTCGTAAAAAATAACATCTCCTACTTTGGGGCGACGACTTGCCCTCTTAAGTTCACTTATATGAAGAAAAACTTCTTTGGTTTCACTATCTGGCTTAATGAAACCGTAGCCTTTATCATCGTTCCATTTTGCCAGGATACCTCTGTATTTTCCTGTATTCATTTAATTCAACAAAAAAATATTGTATTAATCAGCATAATTATAGTTTAAAGTAAAAACAAATAAAAGCAATGTTTAAAATTAACAAATATATAGTTTGCAAAAAGTAAATAATTTCTCGAAGTAGCTAATGAAAGAGATAACTTTAGAACAAGGTTATTTAAATTAAGGTAGGTATAAAGCAATGGTGCGATTAAAACTTTGGCAGTGGATCGTGTTGGCGCTTCCTGTTGCGTCAATTATCGGTTTTTTGTTGGTGGCGGCTGGATTACAAATTCACGAATGGCGGATTAATTGGATCTGGGGTATATTTACGGTCATCTTCTTAGGTTGGCGTTGGTTGCTGGTGAAATGGACTCAACCTATGGTTGATCAGATGGAATCTGTAATCGCGCAGGTGAGTAAAGATTTAGCATCTGCTTCTGGGGATGCTAAACTGCAAGCAGAGGGAAATGATACTGCAAGTCAAGCAGAAGTAGCACTGCAAGAAATCTTAACAACAGCACAAAGCGATCGCCCTATTTGGGAAGACTGGCAAACTTTTTGGCAACGTTGTCAGGAACTTGTTGCTGCGATCGCGCAAATATACAATCCTGAATTAAAATATCCCCTACTCAATATCTATATTCCCCAGGTTTACACGCTAATCCGAGGAACAGTTGATGATTTAGATCGCTGGATTCAGCAATTATCCCCTGCTTTAAATCAAGCTACGGTTGGACAAGCTTATGAAGCGTATGAAGTTTATCGTAAGTTAGAACCGTCTGCTCGTAAAGTTTGGAAAGTATGGAATTGGGCGCAGTGGTTATTAAATCCTGTGGCAGCAGTGGCAAAAACAGCTACTAAGCCTTACAATAATCAAGCTTCTCAGCAATTGTTAGTAAATGTCAGTCAATTGTTACGGGAAGCTGCACTGAGAAATTTATGTCGGCAGGCGATCGCACTTTATAGCGGTATATTACCAACTACAGAATTATCCGTTCCCACTCCATCTTTACCTAAAGCTAAAACCCAAACTTTGCGAGACATTCTGACTGAAGCAGAACCAGTTGAGCAAGTTGAACAAAAACCTGTCAATATCATCTTGGCGGGGCGCACAGGAGCCGGAAAAAGTAGTTTAATTAATACCCTGTTTCAAGCAGAATTAGCAGAAGTTGATATTTTACCAAGTACGGATAAAATTCAAAATTACCATTGGCAGGTAGAAACAGGAGAAACGCTGACACTTTGGGATACGCCAGGGTATGAACAAGTTAACCGTGAAGATTTACGCGCACAAGTTATTGATTATGCTACCACTGCGGATTTGTTGCTGTTAGTTACGCCAGCATTAGATCCAGCTTTGCAAATGGATGTAGATTTTCTTAAAGAGATTAACAAAGAAGTTAAAGATTTACCTGCGATCGCAATTGTTACTCAAGTAGATCGTTTGCGTCCGATCCGCGAATGGCAACCGCCTTATGATTGGGAATGGGGAGAAAAACCCAAGGAAGTTGCAATTAGAGAAGCTACTCA
>JBARVL010000063.1:0-41808 GCA_049646245.1 Crinalium sp.
TAATCCCGCCTACAATTTACCTGCGGCTGTATCTCTCAAAGGTCAGCTAAATATTGCCGCGTTAGAACAAACTTTTCAAGAAATTATCCAGCGACACGAAGTTTTACGCACCAATTTTGCCCTATTAGATGGGGAAGCAGTACAGGTAATTTCTAACAGTGCTACTTTTACCCTGCCTATCATTAATTTACAGGCTTTAGCAGAAACCCAACAAGCAGAAATTCAACGTTTAGCTGTTGAAGAAGCACAAACACCATTTAACTTAACCAAAGGGTTATTGCTACGCGGTAAGTTGTTACAACTAAGCGAAAGCGAGTATGTGTTGCTATTTACAATGCACCACATTATCTCCGATGGTTGGTCGATGGGTGTCCTCATTCGAGAAGTTGCGGCACTTTATGTAGAGACGCGAAATTGTGCGCTACGCGCAGGCTACGCCAACGCGTCTCTACAAAGTCAACCTTCTCCTTTACCTGAATTACCGATTCAGTATGCAGATTTTGCTGTTTGGCAACGCCAATATTTACAAGGAGAGGAACTAAACAAACAGTTAACTTATTGGAAACAACAATTAAGCGGTGCTTTACCTGTTTTAGAGTTACCTACAGACATACGCCCAACTGTTCCCACATTTAAGGGGGCGCAACATTTATTTGTACTACCTTTAAGCTTAACTGAAGCGATTAAAAATCTTTGCCAACAGGAAGACGTAACTTTATTTATGGCTTTACTGGCAGGATTTCAAACTTTACTTTACTGCTATAGCAAGCAGGAAGATATTAGAGTAGGATCGCCAATTGCTAACCGTAATCGAGTTGAACTTGAGGGATTAATTGGCTTTTTTGTTAATACTTTGGTATTGCGAACAGATTTAAGTGGAAATCCGAGTTTTAGAGAAGTGTTAGTGCGATCGCGCCAAGTAGCTTTAGGTGCTTATGCTCATCCAGAACTACCTTTTGAGAAGCTAGTAGAGGAATTACAACCCGAACGTAATCTCAACTATAATCCCTTATTCCAAGTTTGGTTTGTTCTCCAAAATACCCCAATTCCTAATATAGAATTGCCAGGTTTAACTATTACTACCCTCGATCTAGATAGCGGTACTACCAGGCATGATTTAAGCCTTAATTTCTGGGAAATACCCCAAGGTATTCAAGGCTGCTTTGAATATAAAACAGACTTATTTGATGCAGCAACTATTACCCGCATGGCGGAATACTTAGAAATGTTGTTAAGCAAAATAGTTGCCCAACCAGATATCAAAATTGATAATTTAGCTGCAATCATATCTGAGGCAGAAAGTCAATACAAACTTAAAAAAGAACAAGAACTGAAACAATCTAGCATCCAGAAATTAAGGATGGCTAAACGTAAAAGTATCAACAGCTTATAAAATATCAATTAGGATTAGCCATGAACACTTCCCAACCAAAACAGTTTGCAACTAAAAAATTAGGTGCTATTAGCCGTAAAGCTATTAGTGTATCTCAAGAATCCTTAATCAAGACACAACAGATTAAGCCAGGTAACTTACTACCTTTATTAGTTGAACCAACCATAGAAGGATTAAATTTAGTAACTTGGGCGGAACACAATCAACATTTTATTGACTCACAAATTTTATGGCATGGCGGTCTACTTTTCCGTAACTTTAAAGTTGATGGTATCAGTGGTTTTGAAACATTTATCAAAACTATTGCAGGTGAATTACTAGAATATTCTTTTCGTTCCACACCCCGCAGTCAAGTTAGCGGAAATATCTATACTTCTACTGAATATCCAGCAAATCAAATCATTCCGCAACATAACGAGATGTCCTACTCTCGTAGTTGGTCAATGAAAATAGCTTTTCATTGTATTAAAAAAGCTGAATTTGGTGGAGAAACACCCATTGCGGATAGCCACAAAGTTTTTAATCGTATTAGTTCAAAAACTAGAGAGAAATTTATAGAAAAAGGTGTCATGTATGTGCGAAACTATGGAAGAGGTATAGACTTACCTTGGCAAAATGTTTTTAATACAGATAGCAAATCTGATGTAGAAAATTATTGTCGGCAAGCAGGTATTGATTTTGAATGGAAAAGTAATGACGGCTTAAGAACAAGTCAAGTTTGTCAAGCAGTTGCTCAACATCCTAAAACTTCACAAATGGTGTGGTTTAATCAAGCACACTTGTTTCATATTTCTAGTTTAGAAACAAGTATTCGCCAAGAACTTTTATCATCTTTTAAAGAGTCAGATTTACCACGTAATGCTTATTCCGGTGATGGTAGTGCAATAGAAGATGATGTATTAGAAGAAATTCGTCAAGCTTATCAAGCAGAAACAGTTATATTTCCTTGGAAGGAAGGAGATGTGTTGTTATTAGATAATATGTTGGCTACACATGGGAGATTACCGTTTTCAGGTACGCGGAAGGTAGTTGTAGGTATGGCGGAAGCTTTTACAGGACTTACGCAGAGATCCCCCTAAATCCCCCTTAAAAAGGGGGACTTTGAAAACTCCCCCCTTATTAAGGGGGGCTGGGGGGGATCTACTATTAGCACTGATGAAATAAGTAATTAAAGGTGTAATAATTATGCAAAATCAAACGCTTGAAGGTTTTCGTTTATCTCCGCAGCAAAAGCATTTGTGGGAGTTACAACAAGTTACTCAAGGTATACCTTATCGGGTACAATGTGCGGTTTTGATTGCGGGAAATCTGAATAAGGATATTTTAAATTTAGCTTTACAAAAGGTAGTGAGTGTACATGAAATTCTCCGCACTACTTTTCAATGTTTACCTGGAATGACAATTCCGTTACAAGTTATCAATGATTATTGTCCGCTTGAGATTTTTGAACATGATTTAACATTAGCTTTAGCAGACCAAGAAAGTAAAACAGATTTTCTATTTCAAGAAATGAGTCGACAGTCTTTTGATTTAGAAAAAGGCTCGGTTTTGTATGCTTCTTTAGTTAAATGGTCGTCGGAAAAGCATATATTCTTATTAAGCTTATCCGCCATGAATGCTGATATTGTTACACTATTTAATTTAGTTAATGAAATCAGCAGTTACTATACAGCTTTTTTTGCAGGAAAAGAAATTGAGGAACAACCAATGCAATATGCAGATATTGCAGAATGGCAATATGATTTATTAGAGTCGGAGGATACAGCATTAGGTAAAGAATTTTGGCAGAAACTTAACCTAAGCTATTTACAAGATTTCCGCCTACCTTTTGAGGATAAAAATAATGCAGGTTTAGAGTTTCAGCCGGAGATTTCGGGATTAAAGCTTAGTAAAACTTTTGCTCAAGAGTTAGAAGCGTTATCACATAAATATGGTGTTTCAGCTAATACCGTTTTATTAGCTGGTTGGCAAGTATTAATCTGGAAGTTAACTAAACAGGCAGATTTATTTGTAGGAATTGCTTGTAATGGTAGAAAATATGAAGAGTTAGAACCAGCTTTAGGTTTACTATCTAAATATGTTCCGCTTCACTGTCAGTTAGAGGAAGAATTACTATTTAGTCAATTATTACAACAAGTTAACCAAGCGGATAGTGATGCTTGTAAATGGCAAGAATACTTTCATTGGGATGATTTTTTGAATAAAGACCAGGAAATATTACCATTCTTGCCAATTTGTTTTGAATTTAAGCAAGTAAATAATCAATCTTGTGATGCTGGGGTGGCGTTTTCAATATACAAACATTATTCCTGTATTACTAGGTTTAAAATCAAACTGTCATGTCTGCAAAATTCTCAAGGAATTAATTGCCAGTTTTATTATGATGCGAGTTTGTATAATTCAGCAGACATTAAACGTTTATCAGAATATTTTGAAACTTTATTAATTAATGCTGTTAATCATCCAGAAGCAGCAATTAGTGAGTTAGATGTGTTAAAAGATGCTCATCGTCATCAATTATTAGTTGATTTCAATAACAGCCAAGCAGATTATCCCAAAGATAAGTGTATCCATCAACTATTTGAAGAACAAGTAGAACGCACACCCGCTCATATTGCGGTTGTTTTTGAAAATCAACAATTAACATATAATGAACTTAATGAACGTGCTAATAAACTTGCAAATTACTTGCAAAATTTGGGGGTAAAACCAGAGGTAATTGTCAGTATTTGCGTTGAACGTTCTTTAGAGATGGTAATTGCTTTGCTAGGCATTCTTAAAGCTGGCGGTGCATATTTACCATTAGATCCAGCGATGCCAACGGAACGTTTAAAATTGATGTTGCAGGATGCACAAACAGCAGTATTATTAACGCAACAGAATTTAGTAAATAAATTAGGCGATTGCACTCCTAATATCATCTGCCTAGATACAGACTGGAATGCGATCGCCCAAACCATCCCCCAAAATTACAATAATACAGTTACATCCCAAAATCTCGCATATCTAATTTATACATCTGGTTCCACTGGTACACCCAAAGGAGTTGCAGTAGAACATCAGCAACTAATCAATTACTTACACGGTATTCTACCCAAATTAAACTTACCTGCTGGCGCAAACTTTGCCAACGTTTCCACCTTCGCCGCCGACTTAGGAAATACCGTAATTTTTCCCGCTTTATGTACAGGTGGAACACTGCATATATTGTCTCAAGAAAGGATAGCTGATGCGGAAGCGATCGCACAATATTTCCGCCATAATCCTATAGACTGTTTAAAAATAGTCCCCTCCCACCTCTCAGCATTACTAACATCTACCCACGCAGCAGAAATTTTACCGCGTCAACGCTTAATTTTAGGCGGTGAAACTGCTAGCTGGGATTTAGTTGAAAGAATTCAAAATTTAGCACCAGATTGTGTAATTATCAATCACTATGGTCCCACAGAGACGACAGTAGGCGTACTTACATATCAAGTTGATATCGGTAATTGGCGCGATATTGCAGAAACAGTCCCGTTAGGTAGTCCTCTAGCTAATACTCAAATTTATATCCTTGATTCTCGGTTAAAACCTGTACCGATAGGCGCTACTGGTGAAATTTATATTGGGGGAGATAGTTTAGCGCGTGGTTATTTAAATCAACCAGAATTAACAACTAAGAAGTTTATAGATAACCCATTTGGTTTAACCCCCCTCTACAAAACAGGAGACTTAGCCCGATATCTCCCCGACGGAAACATTGAATTTTTAGGACGAGTTGATCATCAGGTAAAAATTCGCGGTTTTCGTATTGAAATAGGAGAAATAGAAGCACTAATTAAACAACATCTAGATATCCAACAATCTTTAGTAATTGCGCGAGAAGATACACCTGGAGAAAAGCGTTTAGTTGCTTATATAGTTTCTAACCTTGATAAATTCGAGACAACATCACTACGCGAAAGTCTCAAACAAAAACTGCCTGATTACATGATCCCGTCAGCTTTCGTCACCTTAAAAACCCTACCATTAACACCCAACGGCAAAATCGATCGCCAAGCATTACCAGCACCAGATCAAGCAAATCAACATACATTTGTTGCCCCGCGAAATCCGATAGAAGAAACCATCGCAGAAATTTGGAAAGAAGTCCTCAAACTTGAACAAATAGGAATCTACAATAACTTCTTTGAACTAGGCGGACATTCCCTCATCGCCACACAAGTAATTTCTCGCATCCGCCAAGCCTTTGAAATAGACTTACCCTTACATCAACTATTTGAACTTCCCACAATCGCCCAATTATCCCCACTAATTACCCAAAAAATAGCCGAACAAACAGACGAAGAAATGCTCTCCCAAATGCTCACAGAACTAGAACAACTCTCCTAAAAACCCTTTGCGCCCTTTGCGCCTCCCTTTGCGACCTTTGCGTTAAAAAAAAGACCTGAAACTCCCCATGACAAACCTACTAGATAGAATCGCCGACCTCCCCCCCGAAAAACGCGCCTTACTCCTACAAAAACTCAACCAAAAAAAATCCAACACCACCCAAATAACCCGTCAAAACCGCACATCTAACACCTTCCCCTTATCCTTCGCCCAACAACGTTTGTGGTTCTTAGATCAACTAGATCCAGGAAACACAACTTATAATATTTGTTCAGTTGGAAGTATAACAGGTAATCTAGATTTAATTGCCCTACAACAAACCTTCAACTCCATCATCCAGCGTCACGAAATCTTACGCACAAACTTCACAACAGTAGATGGGCAGCCAGTCCAAAAAATTGCCCCAGAATTAAAATTAACCATCCCAGTAATAGATTTACAAAATTTTCCTGAAACTCAACGCGCACAAGAAGTACAACGTTTAATTGAAGCAGAAGCGCAAAAACCTTTTAACTTACAAAACGATAACTTACTCCGAGTAAGCTTATTACATATAAGTGAACCAGAATATGTCTTGATCTTCACCATGCACCACATCATCTCTGATGGTTGGTCTGCGGGGATATTAATTCAAGAATTAGCAACACTCTATGTAGAGACGCGAAATTGTGCGCTACGCGCAGGCTACGCCAACGCGTCTCTACAAAGTCAACCTGACTCACTTCCTGAATTAGATATTCAATATGCTGACTTTGCAACTTGGCAGCGCGAATGGTTGCAAGGGAAAGAATTAGAAACCCAACTAGAATACTGGAAAAAACAACTAAGCGGCACTCTGCCAATATTAAACTTACCTACTGATAAACAACGTCCAGCAATTCAAACATTTCAAGGCGCAGTAGAATCTATTACACTGCCTAAAACCCTGACTGACGCACTCACACAACTTAGTCAGCGCCAAGGAACAACTTTATTTATGGCGCTACTAACAGCTTTTAACATATTACTTTATCGCTACACAGGACAAGCAGATATATTAGTTGGTTCTCCCATTGCTAACCGCAACCGCAAGGAAATTGAAGGATTAATAGGATTATTTACTAATACCTTAGTTTTCCGAACTAATTTATCTCATAACCCAACTTTTAAAGAATTGTTAGCGCGGGTGCGCGAAATAGCTTTAGGCGCATACAATTATCAAGATTTACCCTTCGAGAAGTTAGTAGAAGTTTTACAACCAGAAAGAAACCTCAGCCATAACCCCATATTTCAAGTATTATTTGCTCTCCGCAATATTAAGATGCCAACTCTGGAACTACCAGGAGTGACATTAACCCCTCAAGAAATGGATCGCAAAACGGCAAGATTTGATTTAGCCCTGGATTTGTGGGAAGAAGCAGACGGTATTTGCGGGGTATTTGAGTACAACACAGATTTATTTAATGCCAGCACTATTCAACGGATATCAGGGCATTTTCACACATTATTAGAAAGTATTGTTGCTAATCCAGATCAGCCTATTGCTAGTTTACAGTTATTAACTGAAGCTGAACAGCAACAACTATTACTTGAGTGGAATAATACGCAAACAGATAACCCTTTAGATAGATGTTTGCATCACTTATTTGAGGAGCAAGCTGAACTTAATCCTGATAGTATTGCTGTAGTTTTTCAAGATGAAAAATTAACCTATAGAGAATTAAATCAACGTGCTAACCAACTAGCACATTATTTACAAAAACTAGGTATAAAACCAGAGACGCTAGTAGGAATTTGTTGCGATCGCTCTTTAGAAATGATAGTCGGACTGCTTGGCATCCTCAAAGCAGGCGGCGCTTATGTACCACTAGATCCAGCATATCCGCAAGAGCGTTTAGCTTTAATGCTGGAAGATTCCGAAGTTGCAGTATTATTAACCCAAAAACATTTATTAAATACACTCCCATCCCATAACGCCCAAATTGTTTGTTTAGATAATTGGCAATGGCAAGAAACTCCAAGTATAAATTCCCTGGCAAAACCCAGTAATCTTGTTTATGTAATTTATACTTCTGGTTCCACAGGAAGACCTAAAGGAGTGCAGATAAACCACGCTTCTGTGGTCAACTTCTTATGTTCTATGCGTCAGCAAATAGGAATAACAGCAAAAGATATCATGTTAGCTGTCACCTCCTTATCATTTGATATTGCTGGACTAGAATTATTTTTACCAATCATTGTCGGTGCTAGTGTAGTTATCGCTAGTCGAGAAGTAGCTGCTGATGGCATTCAATTGTTAGAAACATTAAACAAATGTGGTGCTACATTCATGCAAGCAACACCAGCTACTTGGCGAATGTTGTTAGCAGCAGGATGGCAAGGTAGCAAAAACTTAAAGATTCTTTGTGGTGGTGAAGCATTACCTCAACAACTAGCAAACCAATTACTTGTAAGAAGCGATCGCTTCTGGAATTTATATGGACCTACTGAAACTACAATTTGGTCTACTATCCATGAAATTAAATACCAGGATCGACCAATTACTATCGGTTGTCCAATTGCCAACACCCAAACTTACATACTTGACAACTACTTACAACCCGTCCCTGTAGGTGTATTTGGTGAATTACATATTGGTGGCGCTGGTTTATCTAGAGGATATTTAAATCGACCAGAATTAACAGCAGAAAAGTTTATTGCAAATCCATTTGGTGAAATGCCCACAGGCTTAAGCCTGGGGCTAGACGAACAAAGCCCGCCTACGCGGACTAATGAATCTGAGCCTGCGAAGGCAGGCTTTGTGGGTATAGCCGCACCCTTCAGGGTGTCGGCGACTTCTCGACTCTACAAAACAGGAGACTTAGCGCGATACTTACCAGATGGCACAATTGAATTTTTTGGACGTATCGATCATCAAGTTAAAATTCGTGGTTTTCGGATCGAATTAGGTGAAATTGAAGCATTACTAACTCAACACTCAGAAGTCCAACAAGCTGTAGTTGTTGCAATTGATCATTCAGGTGACAAGCGACTGGTAGCTTATATTGTCCCTCATGTAGAGACGCGAAATTTCGCGTCTCTACAGCTATGCCAATTTTTGAAAGAGAAATTGCCAGAATATATGATACCTTCAGCATTTGTGCTGATAGAAGCATTGCCTCTCACACCCAATGGCAAAATTGATCGTCGCGCCCTACCTGCACCTGAAAATAATAACCTTGAATTAGATAGTAATTTCATTGCACCTCGCACTGAGATAGAAGAAATCATCGCTAGTATTTGGACGGAAGTTTTAGGAGTTCCGCAAGTAGGAATTCACGATAACTTTTTTGAATTGGGAGGACATTCTTTATTAGCAACTCAAGTTATTTCCCGTCTCCGCGCAACATTTGAGGCGGAATTTCCCTTACGTTGTTTGTTTGAGTCGCCTACGGTAGCTGGTTTAAGCGAATATATCAACAGCAATAGCACACAGCAAAAATTAGAAATTCCAGCTATTGAGCGTATTTCACGGGAAAACGAATTACCCTTATCCTTTGCACAAGAGCGTTTGTGGTTTTTAGATCAATTAAAACCTGGAGATTCTGCTTATAATATTCCTGCTGCTGTACGTCTTAAAGGTGCGTTAAATATCGCAGCATTAAAGCAAAGTCTCAATGAGATTATTAGACGACATGAAGTTTTAAGAACCAGCTTTAGTTTTACCCAAGCACAACCGATTCAAATTATTGCTGAATCTATCACTCTAAATATCCCCATAATAGACTTGCGCGAACTATCTACAAGTGAACGCGAGCAAAAAATTCAGCAATTAGCAACACAAGCAGCGCAACATTCATTTAACTTAGCGCAAGCACCTTTACTGCGAGTTAGCTTACTACAGATAGATGCAACAGAATATGTAGTGCTATTTACCATGCACCATATTATTAGCGATCGCTGGTCAATAAATGTATTAGTTCAAGAATTAGCAGCACTTTATGTAGAGACGCGAAATTTCGCGTCTCTACAAGGTCAACCTTCACCCCTACCTGAATTATCTATCCAATACGCCGACTTTGCCTTATGGCAACGCAACTACTTACAAGGTGAAGTTTTAGAAAAACAACTTAACTACTGGAAGCAACAACTAGGCGGCAAACTTCCTACACTAAAGTTTCCTGAAAACCCCGTTCCTGCGGGTGATATTTCCCAAGCTGCAACTCACACCTTCCTGCTACCTGCTAACTTAGCTACCTCCCTGAATAACTTAAGCCTTCAGGAAGGCGCGACCTTATTTATGACATTATTAGCAGCACTCAACACCCTGCTATATCGTTACACAGGTGCAGAGGACATAGTTATTGGTACTGATGTTGCTAACCGCAACCGCAAAGAAATTGAACCTTTAATTGGTTTCTTTATCAACATCTTAGTATTACGCACCAACTTACAAAGTAACCCCACATTCCGCGAATTACTGCATCAAGTAAAAGAAAAAGCATTAGGCGCGTATGCCCATCAAGATTTACCATTTGGCAAATTAGTAGAATTTTTACAACCAGAACGAAAAATCAGCCAAACTCCTTTATTTCAGGTGTTGTTTGTCATGCAAAACGCACCCATGTCAGCTTTAGAACTTCCTGGTTTAACTCTCACTCCATTAGAGATAGCTAACGACTCAGCAAAGTTTGATTTAGTTTTGTTTGCAGAGGAAACAGCAGCAGGAATTGTTGCTACATGGAAATACAACACCACTTTATTTAATAGCAATACAATTTTGCGCTTATCAAATTATTTTGAAACCCTGCTTAATAGCATAGTTGCTCACCCTGATAACCGCATCAACACTCTAGAAATACTTACTGAGGCTGAAAAAATGGCACAACTTCAAGAACAACAGCAACGTCAAGAAGCAAACCGCAAGAAGTTTAAATTTGTCAAACCCAAAGCTGTTAGCTTTCCTAAAGAGCAATTAATTAAAACCGATTATTTACAACCAGGGCAGACACTACCTTTAGTAATTCAGCCGAATGTTCAGGATATAGATTTAATTGAGTGGGTAAAAAGCGATCGCCAATTTCTTGAAACTGAATTGTTAAAACACGGTGCGATATTATTTCGAGGTTTTAACAGCAAAACTGTCAACGATTTTGAAAACTTTGCTCAAGCTATTTGTCCAGAATTATTCGGTGAATATGGCGACTTACCCCGTGAAGGTGTCGGCGGTAAAGTTTATGGTTCTACACCTTATCCCGCAGATCAAGCAATTCTATTTCATAACGAAAGTTCCCATATGCACAGATACCCAATGAAAATTTGGTTTTACTGTGTACAACCAGCACAAGAAAGAGGAGAAACGCCCATTGTTGACTGTCGAAAACTTTATCAATTACTTAATCCAGAGGTGAGAGAAAAGTTTGCTCAAAAAGGATTAATGTATATCCGCAACTACACAGATGGATTAGATGTAAGCTGGCAAAAATTTTTCCATACAACGGATAAATTTGAAGTAGAAAAATTCTGTCATCAAAATGGGATTGAGTGTGAATGGAAAGCAGACGGGGGTTTAAAAACTAGAGAAATTCGACAAGCGATCGCGAAACATCCCAAAACAGGAGAATTGCTATTTTTCAATCAGATTGAATTACATCACATTGCTTATTTAGATGCCTCCGTGCGCGAATCTCTCTTATCTTTATTTGGTGAAGAAAACCTGCCGCGCAATGTTTATTACGGTGATGGATCTCAGATTGAACAATCAGTTATTGATGAAGTTACGGCAGTTTATGAACAAGCTAGGGTTGAGTTTACTTGGCAGCAAGGAGATATTTTGATGTTAGATAATATGTTGACTGCACATGGAAGAAATCCTTTTGTGGGTGCGCGAAAAATTGTTGTAGCTATGGGTGAAATTGTTAGGAGTGGGGATGTTGGTGGGGAGGAATAAGTTTGTTTTTTAACGCAAAGGGCGCAAAGGGAAGCGCAAAGGGCGCAAAGGGAAGTAGATAATTTATTCTCTGTGGATAAGTGACATCTGAATATCTGCGTTTATCTGCTTTCATCTGCCTTCTAAAAAAAATATATCTACACAAATCCAAGAGGTTAAAATAATCCCATGCAAGTACAAGAAAGTGTAATTAATGGTTTCCGTCTTTCTCCTCAACAAAAAAGAGTTTGGTTGTTACAACAGGACAGTTTAGCTTATCGGGTACAATGTGCTATCCTTATAGAAGGAAGTTTGCAACCTAATTATTTAAAATTAGCCTTAGAAAAGGTTGTGCTTCGTCAGGAAATTTTAAGGACAAGTTTTCAACGCCCACCAGGAATTAAAACTCCTGTACAGGTAATTAATGATAAATATTCATTATTTTGGCAAAAAATTGATTTAGCAGATGTTGAATCACAAGAGCAATTAAGTAAAGTTGAGTTTTTATTTCAGCAAGAAAAGATAGCTGATTTGAATTATGAACAAGATGCTTTATTGCGTTCATCATTAATTAAGTTATCAGCAAACCAGCATCTTTTATTGCTAACTATGCCTGCACTTTGCGCGGATAGCTATTCTATTAAAATTTTACTAAAAGAAATTAGTGATTGTTATCAAGCTTGCCTAATAGGTGTAGAATTATCTGATGAAGAAGTAGTACAATATTTACAGTTTTCTGAATGGCAGAATGAATTACTAGAAGATCCTGATGCCGAAGCTGGTAAAAAGTTTTGGGAGAAGTATGATTTAGCAGAATTAGCAGCTTTATCAATACCTTTAGAAAAAACTACATCAATTAACTATTCTAGATTTGAAATAAATTCATATAAATTTAAAATTGAATCTAGTTTGCTGGCAAAATCTGAAACAATAGCACAAAACTATAACTCATCAATTTCTAATTTATTGCTTACCTGCTGGCAAATTTTATTATGGCGATTGACTGAAAAATCTAACATTGCTATAGGCATTAATGCTGATGGACGTAAGTATGAAGAGTTAGAATCTATAATCGGTTTGTTATCTAAATATTTACCTCTACAAGCTAAGTTAGAAGATAACTTTACCTTTAAAGAAGTATTGCAAGCAGTTGAGTCAGTAGAAGATGTAAATGAATGGCAAGAGTATTTTAATTGGGATACATTAGCTGAATCTCAGACAGATAATTTCTTTCCATTTAGCTTTGACTTTCAAGAGCAAAATACCAAATATTCTGTGGGAGATTTAACTTTTTCAATTCATCAACAGTTTGTTTGTAATGACCGTTTCAAAGTTAAACTTAACTGTATTCAACAAGCAGATAATTTAGTAATTACGTTTGATTACGACTGTAATTTATTTAGTGCAATAGATATTGAACAGTTAGCAGGATATTTCCAAGCTTTACTAGAAAGCGCCGTCGATCAGCCAGAAACAGCTATTAGTGAATTGGCGATTTTAAGTGAAAGCGATCGCCATCAACTTCTAGTACAATTTAACAATCTTCCAGAAACTTTACCTACAACATCTCTACAAGCTCAAAATAAGTGCTTTCACCAACTATTTACTGAACAAGTAACACGCACACCTGATAACATTGCTGTTGTATTTGAAAACCAGCAATTAACATACACTGAATTAAATGCGCGTGCAAATCAACTTGCCCATTACCTGCAAAAATTGGGTGTAAAACCAGAGGTATTAGTCGGAATTTGTCTAGAGCGATCGCTTGATGTCATAATCGCTTTACTAGCTATCCTCAAAGCTGGCGGTGCATATCTCCCCTTAGATCCTGCTTTACCCGCAGATAATATATCTTTGCGCCTAGAAGATGCACAAGCAACTATTCTATTAACCCAACAACAATTATATGTAGAGAAATTAGATAAAATATCTCTACATGAACAAGGAATACAAGTATTTTGTTTAGACTTTAAAGCCTGTGAAGACAGGCTTAGTCTGTCTAGCCCCACCCTTCAGGGTGCGGGCGAATATATTACTATTACCGAAAGCACAGAAAATCCTCAAACCAACGCCACAATTGAGAATTTAGCTTATGTAATTTATACATCTGGCTCAACTGGAAAGCCGAAAGGCGTTGCGATCGAACATCAGCAATTACTCAATTATCTTGATGGCATCATTAACCGCTTAAATCTACCAACAAACGCTAATTTTGCCACAGTTTCCACTATTGCCGCAGACTTAGGTAATACATCAATATTTCCGGCATTATCTACAGGTGGATGTCTGCATATAATCTCTAAAGAAAGAGCATCAGATCCCGAAGCCTTAGCAACTTACTTTAATCAGCATCAAATTGACTGTCTCAAAATAGTTCCTTCTCACCTAGAAGCATTACTCACATCGGCTCATGCTAAATCAATCTTGCCACGTCAAAGATTAATTTTAGGCGGCGAGGCAACAAGCTGGAATTTAATCGCTAAAATTCAAGAATTATCGCCAGAATGTTTAATTTTTAATCATTATGGTCCCACAGAATCAACTGTTGGCGTATTAACCTACGAAATTACATCAAAAAATAGCGAGTATCGCCATTCTACAACAGTACCTTTAGGTCGTCCGATTCCCAATACGCAGATATATATATTAGATAAACATCTGCAACCTGTTCCTATTGGCGTTAAAGGTGAAATTTATATCGGCGGTGCTTCTGTAGCGCGTGGATATCTGAATCATCCTGAATTAACTCAAGACAAATTTATTATTTTTTCTTCTACCCCCCTTGTTAAGGGGGGCAGGGGGGATCAACAAGTGTCGGGTAACAAAGGCGATCGCCTCTACAAAACTGGAGACTTAGCCCGCTATCTACCAGACGGAAATATCGAATTTCTCGGACGAGTTGACAATCAAGTTAAAATCCGAGGCTATCGCATCGAATTAGAAGAAATTGAAGCAGTATTAAGTCAACATCCAGATGTAGCCCAAGCTGTAGTTATCCAGCGTGAAGATGTAGCAGGAGATGTGCGCCTAGTTGCTTATGTAGTGGGTAAAAAGCGATCGCTAAATCATACAGATTTGCGTAACTTCCTGAAAACCAAGTTACCAGATTATATGCTGCCTTCTGCTTTTATCTTTCTCAAGTCTCTACCCCTGACATCTAACGGAAAAGTAGACCGCAAAGCACTACCAGCACCAGATCATACTCATAATGAATTAGCAGTTAATTTTGTTGCACCAACTACACCACTAGAAAAATCCTTAGCAGAAATTTGGACTAAACTGCTAAATCTTGAACAAATAGGCATTCACGATAACTTTTTCGACTTGGGCGGACACTCGCTTTTAATTACTCAACTTGTAGCAAAAATTCGCGATACTTTCCAAGTAGAATTGCCGATCCGTAGCTTATTTGACGCACCGACAATTGCCAGATTAGCAGCGTGTATTGGGACAGCGCCGCAAAAATCAGTGAATGCGATCGCCTCAATTACTACAACAGATTTAAATGCAGAAGCAATCCTCGATCCAGAAATCCGTCCTCACACTCCGACTAATCAAATTACCACCAATCCAACATCTATCTTATTAACAGGAGCAACAGGCTTTTTAGGAGCATATTTACTTGATGAACTCCTACAACAAACTCAAGCAGATATCTATTGTTTAGTCCGCGCCGCTAATTTTGAAGCAGGTAAACAACGGATTCAAAGCAGTTTAGAAACTTATTCCTTGTGGAGCGATCGCACGGCTGACCGAATTATTCCTGTTATTGGCGATT
Organism: Crinalium sp.; assembly: GCA_049646245.1. GTDB lineage: Bacteria > Cyanobacteriota > Cyanobacteriia > Cyanobacteriales > PCC-9333 > Crinalium. The sequence continues at coordinate 15,436 of JBARVL010000063.1, forward strand.
TGTCTCAACCACTTTTAGGATTAACAAACGAACAGTTTCAAACCTTAGCTAATCAAATTGATGTCATTTATCACAACGGCGCATTCGTTAATTTTACTTATCCCTATTCTGCACTGAAGGCAGCTAATGTTTTAGGCACTCAAGAAGTATTGAGATTAGCTTGTCAAATTAAAGTTAAGCCAGTGCATTTTATTTCTACCATGGGCGTTATCTTCTCTGATTCTGAGGAGCAAATTTATAGTGAAACAGACACCCTCGATCATGGAGGAGTAATACCTAGCGGCTACACCCAGAGTAAATGGGTAGCAGAAAAATTAGTAACAATAGCCCGCGATCGCGGTTTACCGATATCTATTTACCGCCCAGGAAGAATATCAGGACACAGCAAAACAGGTGTTTGCAACCCAGACGATCATACCTTCCGCATGATTAAAGGTTGTATTCAATTAGGCATGGCTCCCATGCGTAATTCACCAGTAAACCTTACCCCTATTGATTATGCAAGCCAAGCAATTATTTATCTCTCACAACAACAGACATCTTTAGGAAAAGCATTTCACATCATTAACCCTCAGCCTAGCCAATGGAATGATGTAATAAATTGGATTAGTGCTTATGGTTATCCACTCCAACAAATCCCAGATCAGCAATGGCGTACAGAACTACGAAAATTTGTGGAGCGATCGCCCGATAATGCCCTATATCCACTGTTATCTGTTGTCGCTGAAAACGTATCTACAGAATCAACATCAAGTTCAGCAGTAATACAAATAAATTGTCAAAATACCCTTAACGGACTTGCAGATACTTCCATCATCTGTCCACCTGTCAGCGCAAAATTACTGCATACCTACCTATCATTCTTAACCGCTCAAGGTTTTCTCAATTCCCCAGTAGAATGCGTTCCCTAACGCATCCTACATAACTAAACCATCTGTGTGCATCTGTGGATATCTGTGGTTAATTATCTAAAACTAGGCGGTATTTTCAAACCCTTCGCTCTCCCCCAACCCCCCTTAAAAAAAGTCAAAGTCCCCCTTTTTAAGGGGGATTTAGGGGGATCGAGAGCGACAGAAACGGAGCCAATAAAGTTTGAAAACACACCCTAGCGACAACCGAGTAATTAACCAACAAAAAAACATCTGCTTTCATCTGCGTTTATCTGCGGTTCCAAACCTCTAAAAATACCATCATGTCATCAACCCAAACCATACCCAACATCCAACAACAACATCTCCAAAACTTTATTACCAGCTATACCCAACGCACAAAAACATCAAAACAACTAGCACAAACTCATCGCCCAGTTTTAGCCGACAACAAAACCATAGTAGAATTCAATCCTGCTTTTAAGGAAATGTTCTACCCCATAGTCGGCAAGCGATCGCATGGTTCCCGAATTTGGGATATTGATAATAACGAATACATAGATTTAATCATGGGTTTTGGGATCAATCTTTTTGGTCATAACCCTGATTTCATCAAAGAAGCACTGCAAGAACAATTAGAAAAAGGCATACAAATTGGTCCTCAAGCAGAATTAGCGGGTGAAGTAGCTCAGTTATTTTCCGAACTCACAGGTATGGAGCGAGTTGCCTTTAGCAATACAGGCACAGAAGCAGTAATGACCGCATTGCGATTAGCAAGAGCAGCTACAAATCGTCCTAAAATTGCCATGTTTTCAGGTTCTTATCACGGTCATTTTGATGGCACATTAGTTAAACAAAAAAATGAAAATGGTAACTTAAAAACAGTACCACTTGTCCCAGGTATTACGTCTAATTTTATTGCCGATATCTTGATATTAGATTATGGCAATCCTCAATCTTTAGAAATTATCAAAGCACACGCCCACGAATTAGCTGCTGTCATCGTTGAACCTGTACAAAGTCGCCGTCCTAACTTACAACCTAAAACTTTTCTCCACCAACTACGGCAATTAGCCACAGAATTAGGCATAGTCTTAATTTTCGATGAAATGGTGACAGGCTTCCGCATTCATCCAGGTGGCGCACAAGCATGGTTTGGCGTTCAAGCAGACATCGCCACTTATGGAAAAATTGTCGGTGGGGGAATGCCTATTGGTGTAATTGCAGGCAAAGCTAATATTATGGATGCGATCGATGGTGGGACGTGGAACTATGGCGATACATCTTCCCCGCAAGCAAAAACCACATTCTTTGCAGGGACTTTTTGTAAGCATCCCTTATCCTTAGCTGCCGCCAAAGCTGTACTTCAATATCTCAAAAGTCAAGGTTCTACACTTCAAGAACAATTAAACCAACGTACCACCGAGTTTGTTGCCACATTAAATGCTTATTTTGAGGCAGAAGAATTACCTATCCAAATGACCAATTTTGGTTCATTATTTGGTCCTGTTGCTTCTGGTGGTTCTGCCCAGAGCGAAAATGCCGAATCATCAGGCATGGACTTGTTATATTATCACCTCGTTCACAGAGGCGTGATGCTCCGAGGTGGCGGTGGCTTTTTATCGACAGCCCATACAGATACAGATTTGGAATATATACTTGACGCGGTTAAATCTAGTATTCAAGATCTGCGAAGTGGTTTCTTTTTACCGCCTCGTTCTTCAAAAGTAGAAACAGTTGTTAGTGCTACTAAGTAACCGATACTTTTTTGCTAACATTTGCTAACAAATACATAAGTTAAAAAGCTAATTGGCTTCTCAACCAAGGCGTATCAACCAATGCACGTAGGAAAATCCCACGCGCACCATTTAGATCACGGTTCATACAGTTCCCATCTATTTTTGATTTAATAACACGGGAACCACCAATCTTAACCACTTCACCAGTCCAAGAAACGGTTTTTGATGTGTAAGCTTCGTTGATATCAGTTAAAGCAACTTTACCAAATACGATAGCTTTCCACTCTAAATGTTTCTTAAATTGATAGTGAGAGAGAGTTAGCATTTGTCGCACAGATTTAGATCGGATTTTACGACGAGATTTGCTAACCATTTGAGAAGATTCAAACGAGGGTAGCAAAATCACATCGAAGTTTTTCACCAAAAACTTAGCGGTTTTATGGTGCAATTCTTTAACCATGTGCTGAATTTTAGCTCTCAATCTATCAGCAGCTTTTTTTAATCTTTGTTTCCTTCTACTTCTTGATTTACTAATTTTAGAAATTAGTTTATCTAGCTTGAAACAAAGTTTTTGAATTCTCAGATTGGAATCATCTCCAAGCCATCCATAAGATGACTCAGAGAAAAATGTCATAAACGTGCGAACACCTGGATCTAAGGCAACCACACGACCTTGGTTCTCGGTTCGTTGTGGCTGCACTTCAGATGAAACAATTAGGTAATACTCACCATAAGCAAGCGTTAACCGTCCGTCACTGAAGCCATTAGGGAGTGCTTCTTTTAAGGTGCATTGCCCTAAAATTGTGTGATACACTCCACAATCTTTAATTGCAGTTTTAGGGATAAAGATAGTTTGCTGTTTATCCTTACGACTGCGAAATTTACATTTACGAATCTGTTGATCTTTCCCAAATCCTTTTTTAGCTGCCTTGACAGCTAAACACGCATCTTTAACAGCAATCTTTTTGATTTGGTATGGAACAGATTTAGCCCACTCTGGCAATGCTCCTAAAATATGGGGCGCAATTGTCATCCATTGTGCCTTTGTATCTGGCTGTTGTAAATATTTGATTGTTTCATTATATACATAGCGAGAAACACCAAACCAATGCTTTAATAATTTGCGTTGTTCAGGGTTTAGGAATAGTCGGATCTTCCTTGATCTTCTTGCTGTAACTTCTAAGTCCGTGCATTCTACACGAGAAGACATGAAGGATGGAGAGAAGATCTGCGGTGAGTTCGGTTTGTGGGCAGTGAACAGATTTGTCAAGAACCACGACTTCTCCACCGTTTTGTTGTGCCATAAACTCGAATAATTCAAATCCGAATCGGCACAATCTGCAAGGGCAGGCAACAATAATCGTGAGCTTATCGCCTCGCATAAGCCTGACCAGTAGGGCTTGCAGTCCTTTTCTTTTGAAGTTGAGTCCACTTCCAATATCTTTGACGATTTCTGCGTCTGGGTATTGAGAGCGCATAAATTCAACCTGTCTATTAAGGTCGTCTCGTTGTTTCGCTGAACTAACGCGACAGTAGCAAATAACGGCAGTTCTAGTTGCACCACGTTGATAGGACTCGACATCGTAGAGCCTTTGTCCTGCCTCGTTTTTGATGCTCTTGATTTTGCCTTCATCTGCGTATTTCCTTAAAGTATGTTGATGCAAGCCCAGAAATTCGACCGCTTTTCTGAGTGGTATATATGCCATAATTAAATAGTAGCATATATAATCAAATATAAGCAAAGTAATTACTGTTGCTCAACCGTCCTAACCGCCAAGGCGGTTGCGCTCAGTCTAGGGCTGATATCCAATGCACGTTAAAATAGAGCAGAAGTATTGCCAACGCTGCAAAAAGTCAAGCCCATGACAACCGTCGCACCAGTTAAAACTAAGTACGAAGCAGTTATCGGTCTAGAAACCCACTGTCAACTAAGTACAAATACTAAGATTTTCTGCAATTGCTCGACGGAATTTGGTGCGACTCCAAACCAGAACATTTGTCCTATTTGTACGGGTATGCCTGGAGTATTGCCAGTTCTAAATCATAATGTATTAGAATATGCCGTCAAAGCTGGTTTAGCACTCAACTGTCAGATTGCACCTTACAGCAAATTCGATCGCAAGCAGTATTTTTATCCAGATTTACCTAAAAACTATCAAATTTCTCAGTACGATTTGCCAATAGCTGAACATGGTTCGCTAGAAATTGAGCTATTAGATGATACGGGTAATCCCACCCGCAAGCGGATTGGTATTACCCGGCTGCACATGGAAGAAGATGCAGGTAAATTAGTACACGCCGGAAGTGAAAGGCTTTCTGGTTCCACCTACTCTCTAGTAGATTACAACCGCACGGGTGTTCCTTTAGTAGAAATTGTCTCCGAACCTGATATTCGTTCAGGTCAAGAAGCCGCAGAATATGCCCAAGAACTAAGGCGCATTTTACGCTATCTTGGCGTGAGTGACGGCAATATGCAAGAAGGTTCCCTGCGCTGCGACGTAAATATCTCTATACGTCCAGTGGGACAACAAGAGTTTGGCACGAAAGTAGAAATCAAAAACATGAACTCTTTCAGCGCCATTCAAAAAGCAATTGATTATGAAATTGAGCGTCAAATCGAAGCTTTAGAATCTGGCGATCGCATTATACAAGAAACCAGATTATGGGAAGAAGCTAAACAACTAACTCGCAGTATGCGTATTAAAGAAGGAAGTAGCGACTACCGCTATTTCCCTGAACCTGATTTAGTACCCATTGAAATTCCTGTTGAACAGCTAGAACAATGGAAATCTGAACTCCCGGAACTACCAGCAGCAAAACGGCATCGTTATGAAACCGAAATAGGACTTTCTCCTTATGATGCCAGAGTGCTAACAGATGACCGATTTGTTGCAGAATATCTTGAAGCTACTATTGCTGCTTCTTCTCAACCCAAGCAAGCAGCTAATTGGGTAATGGGAGACATTACCGGATACCTAAAGAATGAAAAACTCAACATCAATCAAATTGCCTTCAAACCGCAAGATTTGGCAGAACTGATTGCTTTGATTGAAAACGGCACTATTAGCGGCAAAATCGCTAAGGAAATTCTGCCAGAGTTACTATCTCAAGGTGGTTCTCCTCAAGAATTGGTTAATCGTAAAGGACTTGTGCAAATTTCCGACACCTCAGAGTTGGAAAAAATCATTGATGAAATTATTGCTGCTAGTCCTAAAGAACTCGAACAGTACCGTAGTGGTAAAACCAAGCTGCTTGGGTTCTTTGTGGGTCAAGTAATGAAAAAAACTAGCGGTCGGGCAGACCCCAAACTGACTAACCAAATGCTCAACCAAAAGTTAAACCAATAGTGCAGTACACCCAGGAGAGCCGAAAACCATACACAAAAAGTTACAAAAATCAACCTGGGGGTATCACCCCCCATCCCAAAAGTGTTATGCTGTGTAATGTAGATGCACCCTGATGATGGGAGGGTCTGGCAAATGACTCTCCTATTTTTTTTGACAGTTAAGCTAACGCGCAAATAAACTTGTACATTTTTAACTCGCAAGAAAGTAATCAAACACTCTTACTCTCTCTCCTCCCTCCTCCCTCCTCCCTCCTCCCTCCTCTCTCCTCTCCCCCTAAAACATAAAATTTAGAAACATAAAAGCTTAAATATATTGGTAAGCCGACCAATTTAGAGATATTGTGAATTGGTCAGAAGGTATAACGGTTCTTATTATGCTATTGGGTGTTATTACGCTGCCCTTGGCGTTTAAATTTGCTTCTCCAGGCTCAGTTCTGATTGATTTAGGACCAGTGGCTATTCGCTGGTATGGGCTATTGATTGCATCTGCTGTATTAATTGGACTCAGCCTTTCAAGGTACTTAGCCAAACGCCGTCATGTTAACCCAGAGTTAATAGGTGATTTGCTAATTTGGCTGGTTATTGGCGCAATACCCTGTGCCAGGCTCTACTATGTGTTATTTCAATGGCAACAATATGCCCAGAATCCAAGTCAAATTATTGCCATCTGGAGAGGTGGGATTGCGATTCATGGGGCAATTTTAGGTGGGATGTTGGCTGCATTGATTTTTGCCAGACTCCAGAAAGTTTCTTTTTGGGTTTTAGCCGATTTGATCGCACCCTCTCTAATTTTGGGTCAAGCAATTGGTCGCTGGGGCAATTTCTTCAACTCCGAAGCGTTTGGCGGTCCTACTGATTTGCCCTGGAAACTATATATTCCTCCCTATCGCCGTCCACGAGAGTTTATTACTGTTGAATACTTCCATCCCACATTTTTATACGAATCAATTTGGAACTTGCTAGTATTCGCGTTACTGATGTTTCTATTTTTTAGAGATACAGGGCGTAAACCACGCCTCAAGGTCGGTACATTATTTCTGACTTACATGGTGGCGTATAGTGCAGGTCGTTTTTGGATTGAGGGATTACGCACAGATAGCTTGATGCTGTTGGGAATACTGCGAATAGCTCAAGTAGTGAGTTTGGTAGGAATTTCTCTCGGTGTTGCGGGTTTAATCTGGCTGTATGTATTTAAGCGTTCTCTACCGGATGTAGTTAAACCGGATCAGCAAGAGTGACGTTTTCTCCCGTTAACTCTGCAAGTGTAACGGGAGCTTCTCAAGATTAAAACAAGGATAATTCTACTCCTTGAAAACCGCAAGTTTCAGGTTTCACAGGCTGTCTATCGACTAAGCCTCCACCCGCAGAGACGATGTGACCCACCGCCTGTAATGCTTTATTTAGTATATTAACCGCAGCGTTTTCATCACGGTCTAAAACTAAATTACACTTCGGGCAAGAATGTGTCCGAACCGATAAAGTTTTAGGAACTTTTACCCCACAACCTGAACAATTCTGTGATGTGTTATGTGGCGCAATTTTGACAACATGGACTCCGCATTTTACTGCCACTGATTCCAATATGTTGATAAATTGACCCCACGCTGCATCAAGAATTGATTTAGCTAATTTAGAATTACGGGCTAAATTTCTAACCTGCAAATCTTCAACAGCAATAAGATCATATTCCCTCACTAATTGATGAGCAGTTTTGTAATGAAAATCCTTTCTTTGTCGCTGGATACGTTGATGTATTCTAGCTATTTTATTCTGTTGCTTTTTATAACTATTTGACCCTTTCTCCTGGCGGGATAAAAATCTTTGTTGTCGTGCTAAATGATTTTGGGCTTTTCTATAAATCTGTGGAAATGGTACTGTTTCACCCTTGGAGGTTGTTAAAAACTCCTTCAATCCTACATCAACGCCAATAGTAGTTTTTATTGTATCAATTGGCTTTAAGCTTGGTACTGTCTCATCTTCCGCACTAATGCAAGCGTACCAACCATCAGCTTTTTTAACAAAAGTTGCTGTTTTTAAAGTAAAACCGTCGGGGATAGGACGATGTAATATTATTGGGAATATACCGAGTTTAGGTATTCTTAAAATTTCACCTTCCAAAACACAGGCAGCTTTAGGATGATTAACCCGAGAAAAACTAATAGATCTTAATTCACCTTTTTTCTTAAATTTAGGTCTACCTCCACGTTTTCCAGTTTTGTCTGGTATTAACCACCGCTTCCAGGCTTTATCTAAACGCTGTAAATTAAGTTGCTGTACTTCTGTATATATTTCCTTGTACTCTGGAAATAATTTCTTAGTCTCTTTAAGTGCTGCTTGTTGTGTGTAATAATCTACTTTTTCTGTAACCTTACCTATAGGTTCTGAAACAATAGAACAACAATTAATTTGACACCGAGTTGAGTTCAACCAATCCAGTCTTTGACCGAGGGCATAATTCCAATGACGACGAAGTAGTTCCATCCAATTATCTAGGATAACAACTTGCTCGGCACTGGGTTTGATTCGGTACTGGTAGGTGATAATCATGCTATTATTATAACACAATTGGATAGCCAATAGTCTCCCAATGAACAAAGAAAAACGATTGAGTCTGCGTGTCTCTCAGCGTCGTTTAGATAGGATACGCTAATATGCAGTAGAAGAAGAGAAAACTATTACTCAAATTGTTTCTAACTGGATTGATAACTTGCAGCTTAAAAACGAAAAATTATAATGATTCGCACACGGATAATTTATATTCAAAGTAGCAATTCCCCACCCGTTAACCTGCGGTATAACGGGCGAAAATGATACCACATCCCAGTTGGAATCTTATTTATGATAAGCCTTCAAATCAAGAAAATTCCCATTAGTGCAAAAAAAAAGCCCTAGAGTTTGACTCTAGAGCTAAACCAGGGTGCATCTACCATTCCCTTATTCCCTTGGATGGTGATGCTATCCGGACTGATCCCAGCTATCCGCAGAAATTTTTAGAACCTCACAAAAGTAATTATGGAAAAAAACAGCGAATTTCTCCCCCCTACTTCCCAACGTACTTTGGAACCTGCGGTTTATATAGTGGGTGCTGGACCAGGCGATCCAGATTTATTAACTGTTAAGGCGCAAAAACTTTTGGCACAGGCAGATGTGATTGTGTTTGCCGATTCTTTAGTACCTGTGCAGATTTTGGATGGTGTACGTGCTGATGCTGAGATTATTCGCACTGGTAATAAAACTTTAGAGGAAATTTTACCAGTAATGATAGAAAGGGTGCGATCGCACAAATCTGTCGTTCGTCTCCACTCTGGCGATCCTAGTCTCTATGGTGCTGTATTTGAGCAAATGCAACTATTAGCAGAGGCGGATATTCCCTTTGAGGTCATACCAGGAATTAGTGCTTTTCAGGCGGCGGCGGCTAAACTCAAGGTGGAATTAACTGTGCCTGGGTTGGTGCAAACAATTATTCTTACCCGCATTAGTGGACGCGCATCATCAGTACCAGCAACAGAAGAGTTAGCATCTTTGGCAGCGCATCAAGCAAGTTTATGTCTTTATTTAGCAGCGCGTCATGTAGAAGAAGCGCAAGCTCAATTAATGCAACATTATCCAGCAGATACGCCTGTAGCAATTTGTTTTAGGTTAGGTTGGCAAGATGAACAAGTATGGGTAGTACCATTGCAGGAAATGGCAGAGGTGACTAATCGGGAAAATTTGATTAGAACAACCTTATACGTAATTAGTCCAGCTTTAGGAAAAATAGAAAAAGTGCGATCGCGTTTATACCATCCTGAACATACTCACCTATTCCGCCCAAAAGCAGCTACAAATTAATATCTATATGTCAAAGTTGGCAGAATGCTTTAATTGCTTCCCAAGTTTCTGCCATGACATTACTTAAAGCATGATCGCTATCAAATTCAATCAGCGTTACCCAAGGACGGTTGAGAGCAAAGTTTCTGCTGGCTTGAATAGGAATAACTTGATCGTGCAATCCATGCACAATTAAAGTAGGAATTGATTTTTGGAGTAGTTGTTCAGAATATTTACTAGCATCCAACAGGAAATTATGATTTAGGGGAAGCGATCGCATCTCGCCATAATGATACACCGATAAGTATTTTTCCTTCTGCCAACGCTGTAATTCTGCTTCTCCCAGTTTGGTTAACCAATGAGACAAAAAGTTAAATGCTGGGGCTAAAAGTACTAATCTTTGTACTTGTGGGTAATTTTCTCCTAACCAAGCTGCTGTCAACCCACCCAAACTAGAACCAATCAAAGTTACTGAGGTATTATTATTTTGTGCTATTTCTGCTTTTACTTGTTGTATTTGGCGAGTAATTGTGATATCAGAAAAACCGCCTTGGTTGAAGTCAGGAATTTTTAGGGGAATATTTAAGGCAGAAAAGCGATCGCATAAATATTGCGCCTTGGCAGAATTAGGACTTGAAGCAAATCCATGTAAATAAATATAATCAGTTCGGGTCACAATAATTAAATTTTGTTGCTGAGTGAATAAGCACTAGAAATATTTAATATATCGACATTAACATCAACATAGTCAAGACAATAGAATTCTTGCATAAATATCTCTGACCCCACCCCAACCCTCCCCTTATCAAGGGGAGGGAGTTAGTTTCCCCCCGAAGTTCGGGGGGATTAAGGGGGGTATTTTCGACTTTTGCTCATTGGTCTAATTAATAGCTCCATATTAAAAAAGATAAAACCGAAAATCTCCCCCTCCCCTTATTAAGGGGAGGGGGTTGGGGGGTGGGGTAATACGTTTAATTAGGTTGACTTACCGATCAACGCTTTGGTTGTATGCTGTTTCCCAGTCGGTTCCACGACATTTTTCCACGTTGTTGCTGCATTAATTCAGCAAACTTGCTACGTTGTTCAGGAGTTAACACTTTACGCATTGCCAACAGATTATCAAACTGTAATTGAGCTATCTCCTGCTCCAATCTTAGTACTGGGGTGAATTGATCGCGAATAGTACTATCATTAGCAGTACCTACCATCGAAACTGTTAATTTGCTTTTGGCTTCGCGCAAATCTTTTTGCTTTTGAGAAATCTGAGTTTGGTACTGCTGGCGAATACCTGATAACTGCTTGATTTGCTCAGTACTAAGGTTAAGCTGTTGCATCAATGCACCCCAACCACGATTCATCTGTCGGGGCGCTCGTTGGTTTGTTGTACCTGGTTGGGGTGATGATTGAGGATTAGGCTGTGCGATCGCTACAGCACTACCAAGAGATAACATTAACAAAGATACAACTGAAATACGACGTAGCAGCATTAAAATTACCTATTGCAGTGAGTATGAATGTAATTATCTAGACGTGCTATTAGAGAGAATTTAAATTTAAAATAAAAGTTCCCCAACTCACCAATTTTTACCTTAATACTGAAATTAAATATTGCGTCAAGGTAAAAGCATCTACACCTAACTCTGTGCGTTCCTGTGCTGCTAATATTCCTGAAGTAGCGTGCCACCAAGCTGCACTTGCAACTATATTCTCTATAGGCATTTTTCTTGTAGATGCAGCAGCGACAAGTCCACCCATTAAACCCGTTAAGACATCGCCACTACCGCCACGTGCTAAAGCTGGTGTACTTTCTGGGATAATCCAAATAGAACCGCTCTGATCTGCGATCGCAGTTCTTGCTCCTTTTAATAATACGATCGCACCATATTGAGATACTGTACGCACAGCATTTATCCTATCTTTATTAGGATCGGGTGCATCAGGAAATAAACGTTTAAACTCACCCGCATGAGGTGTCAATATTGTTGGCGCGTGTCGTTGAGATAAAGTAGGAATAGTTCCAAACTGTGCTAATATATTTAAACCATCAGCATCTAATATTAGAGGAATAGTGCTGTTTAAAGCTAATTCTACAACAGAAAAAGCATCTTTAGTTAAACCAGGTCCACAAGCGATCGCGCTATAATCACTTAACTCTATTGTTTCTGATAAATCAGCAATTGCGCCTGTTTCTGTTTCTGGACAAGCAATAATTAAAGCTTCTGGCAATTGCGCTGTTAATATATCTTTTAAAGATTCTGGTACAGCCATTGAGAGCATCCCTACACCGCTTGCTCTTGCTCCCAATCCTGTTAAAATTGCTCCACCAGCATATTTATGAGAACCACAAATTAATAATAAATGTCCTTGCTTATATTTATGTGTTACTGGTGGACGCTTTAAAGGTAAATGTGAAAGTGCAAATTCTGGTGTAATACGTCTAATATTAGGTTGCTCACCCAGTACAGCTTGAATATCTGTTAGTGGTAAATCAAAATCAATTAATTCTGCTTCACCGATATATTCTAAAGCTTGGTCTTGTAAAAAAGCTAATTTCCACAAACCTAAACAAAATGTGCGAGTTGCACGAATAGCAATTCCTAAAACTTCCCCTTTATCAGTATGCAAGCCAGAAGGTAAATCAATACTAATAATAGTTTTAGACCATTGATTTAATTGGTTTATAGCATCATAAACTGGATCTGTAATAGTTCTTTCTAACCCAAAACCAAACAAACCATCAATAATTAAGTTACAATCTTTTAAAGCTGCAATATCTTCAAAACAGGGTATCCCTAAACTTTCAGCATACTGGAAATGTTGAGATGTTAATTCCTTAAGCTTAGAAAAATGGCGGTAAATCAGAACATCATAACCATAAAAATGTAATTCACGGGCAACAACCAACGCATCACCCCCATTATGCCCCGCTCCAGCTATAATTCCGACGCGCAAGCTAGAATTTAGGGGATAAAGTTCCTGAATTCTACGAGCAATTAAATTCGCCACCTTTTCCATTAAAGCAGCCACAGGCATTCCAGCAGCAAATACACGCCCTTCAATTTCGCGCATTTGCTCGGCTGTAACTACAAACCCTGCAATTTCCTCTCGCCTATTTTGAGCCATATTTTACAATTTTACCAATTCTATCGTGTTTGTAGTGGTCATTATTAATTGTTAATTGTTAATAGGACTTACGCACCGAACGCCTAAAACCTAGATCCCCCTGAGCAACCCCTTAAAAAGGGGGGGAAATTCAAAGTCCCCCTTTTTAAGGGGGATTTAGGGGGATCTCTGCGTAAGTCCTAGTTAATTGTTCAGAGGTGTTAGCCTAGAGAAGCAGCAGTAATGTAATAGGAATTTTTCCGCCTGTTCTTCAAGTATATGAACAAAGTCGTCGTCGGTCTCTCTGGTGGAGTTGACAGTTCAGTTGCAGCCGCCATCCTACATGATCAAGGATATGAAGTTGTTGGAGTTACCCTTTGGCTGATGAAGGGTAAAGGGCAATGCTGTTCTGAGGGAATGGTCGATGCGGCTTATATTTGTGAACAGTTAGCCATTCCCCATCATATTGTTGATAGTCGGGATTTGTTCCAAACGAATATTGTTGATTACTTAGTGACGGGTTACGAAGCTGGAATTACCCCGTTACCTTGTTCTCAATGCAATAAAGCGGTGAAGTTTGGTCCAATGGTGCATTATTCTCAGAAGGAACTGGGAATAGATAAAATTGCTACAGGTCACTATGCCAGAATTACTTATGATGCAGATAGCGATCGCTATCAGTTACGACGTGCTGTAGATTTATCTAAAGATCAGTCTTACTTTTTGTATGACTTAACCCAAGACTTACTAGCAGCAACAATATTTCCCTTGGGAGAACAAACAAAAACAGAAACTCGGCGTATTGCTGCGGAATTTAACTTAAAAACTGCTGAAAAACCGGAAAGTCAAGATTTGTGCTTGATTGAAAAGCATGGTTCAATGAAGGGGTTTTTAGATCAATATATTACCCCGCAAGATGGCGATATTGTTGACCAAAACGGTAAAATTTTGGGTAAACATACAGGGATACATCACTATACAATTGGACAGCGTAAGGGGCTAGGAATAGCTGCTGCTGAACCTTTGTATGTGATTGGGTTGGATGCAGTAAGGAATAGAGTTATTGTAGGCGATCGCACTAGCTCTCATCAAACTGAATGCACAGTGCAAAGAGTAAATTGGGTTTCTATCCCAGAACCTACTAACCCTATCCGCGCCGAAGTACAACTGCGCTATCGTTCCCAAGCTGTACCAGTTAGTGTAATTCCCCTAGAAAACTCCCGCGTCAAGTTAGTGTTTGATGAGCCACAGTTTTGCATTACACCTGGACAAGCTGCTGTTTGGTATAACGGCGATATTTTGTTGGGCGGTGGCATTTTAGAAAAGCAAAATTAAATAGTAAAAATTCACCCATAACTACATTCAAATATCCCCCTTTCTACCTTAAAAAGAGCGCAGAAAGGGCTTTTTTTATTTCAGTGGGTAGGGTGCGCTATAAGCAGCGTAACGCACCCTACAGTACTTAGGCTTGGCGTAAGTCTTGTGTAGGAAGATATCGAATTTCTAATAGATGGCTTCTTGATGATACAACCAAAGCTTAATGTATCTATCGCCTGCATCCCTAGTTTGTAGTAAGACTGGGGAATTACGCGAATCCGTTAAGTTAGCATCAGTTCAGTCTTGACAGTTGGATGAGTAATCAGTTAAAATTTTTGAACAAAATAAAATAATAATAACTGTAACACTTTACAGTTGTGAGAACTGACAGTTTATTGTTTTGAATTAATTGAATACACGGTAGTTATAAATACCAGCTATTGATGGGTGAGACTCCCACGAGGCTATTGAATTTATAAATAGTAGAATGAGCCACTAAGCCAGACTGTTGTTTTTTTTAGCAGATAAATCAGTAGTTATATAAAAATCTCTAATTGGAGAAAATATAAATGAGTGGCACAAAGGCATTTGCTGTAACGGCGGGGGTGTCGCCCGCAGCAACAATCGGAGCTTTAGCGGCAGGTGCCGCAGTTGTGGGAGTAGCAGCTTCTGGAGTAATTGCAGTAGGTGCAGTAGCGACGATGGTGGGTAGCGCCGCCCAAGCATATCAAGAGCGATCGCGCCGTCAAAGACAAGCAGCTATCCAAAAAGAACAAGCTATTCAACAACGCATCGCGCAGATAAAAGCCAGAAGTCGTTCCCATGCAAGTCAATCGAGAGTTACCGTTAAGCTACCTCAATCTGCAACAAAGGCAAAAACTTTAACCTCACCCCAGCTTGATCCAGCAACAAAGGATGCTCAAAAGCGAGTAGCAGAGTTAAAGTCACGACTGCCAAAAGTCCAAGCCGAATATCAATCATTGATCGATCAACAACTTATTGATCGACAAACTGTACAGCAAGCACTTCAGCAAACTGAGCAAGCTTTAAATGCCAACAATTTAGCAGGCGCGGAAGCTTATTTACAAGCATTAGATGATGCTCGGATTCAAGTAATGGCACAACTGCGCTCTCAGTGGACAAGTCAAATTGAATACTTGCAAGAGCGACTAAATGCTGCTGTCGATCGCTTCCCCCAAAGCATAACTCAACAATTGCAAACAAGAATCGACAATTTCCGCACTCACTGGCAGCAACTGAAAGATGCAGATATCGAAACTTTACATCAAGAAATTAGCATTTTAGAAGCTCAAGCCCAGCAAATTCAAGAATTAGCCGATAATATACTCCATTCTTGGTTACAAGTTGGTTATCCCGCCCGAATTATTGCCATTGATGACGGTGATGTTGTATTGGAAGTAGAAACTCACGAAGGCGTGAATACACAAATGCGCGTACAATTTGATGGTCAACAGATTAACTTGTTTGGCCCACCAGAAGAAACAGACTCTTGTGCAGCTAGAACTGTGGAAGCAATGCGCTTGTTTCAAGAACAAGGATATCAGTTGGAGTGGGATAGTTTAGATGGTCAACCAGTTCCAGAGGAATGGCGGTATTTATATTCTGCTGCACCAACAGAAGTAGCAATTGTTGAGGATGCAGAAGAATTAGGAAGTGACACCTATATGCGATCGCCATCTCAACGCCGTTTAGAAAGCCAGGGGTATTAAATATGTCTGGGTCTAAATTATTAAATGTAGCTTCATGGCTTCCCCGCTCTCGTGCTAATGGCCCAGGAACGCGCATGGTATTGTGGTTGCAAGGCTGCCCATTTCGCTGTCTAGGATGCCAAAATCCAGACTATTTGGATTTCCGAATTAATCAAGTTTTAACAGTTGATTGGGTATGGCAAGTATTTCAGCAATTGCCCGTCACTGGAATTTCTTTTTCTGGTGGTGAACCTTTTGCCCAAGCAGTTGCTTTAGCTGAACTAGCTTGTCGAGTTCAAGACATAGGTAAAACTGTGGTGTGTTGGACGGGATATCGTTTAGAACAATTGCAATCGGAGAAAATTTTAGGAGCAAAAAATTTATTAGCGCATACAGATTTATTAATTGATGGTCAATTTATTCAATCACAAGCTGACGACTCTACTTTGCGGGGATCAAAAAACCAGCGTCTTTACTTTTTATCAGGAAGAATTACCGCAGCAGATTTAACTAATATTCCGCGTCAAGAGTGGATGGTGACTCCTGAAACAGTCACTTATACAGGGTTTCCTTTATCATGGTGTGAAAAATGAGCATTGTAGTCATCGGCGATCGCGCGGTCGGTAAAACCAGTATGGTTGTATCTTTAGCCGATCTAGGGACAAAGCACGTTAAAGTTGTTAGTCCCGATCCCCAAAGCTTAGTAGCCAAACGCTTTAATCGCGCTGAAAATCGCGTAGCAGGTACAGCCCAAATGACCAGCGAAACTCTGCTAATCAATGTTGACTTACCCAGGGGTGAAAGAGAAATTCAAGTTTTATGGGTCGATACTCCAGGGGAAGCATTTTCTAATAAAGATTGGCGGATCAAACATCCGAGTGCTTGGCAAGATATACAACAACAAATTAGTGAAAGTCAAGGAGTAATCTTACTTTTACCTCCTCATAGAGATTTAATTCAACCAGACAGGTTAGATCCTAGAACCGAGTCCGATGACTTACCAACTAGCAAAGCCTGGGTCACTAAATTACAAACTTGGTTAGATTTTTTTAGTAAAAATTGTGCCAATGTTCAGCATATTATCATCTGCATTCATCGAGCCGATGTATTTTGTGACGTTAATTATGAAGGAAAAAAATGGCGCTATGACCATTCAGCTAACCCGCTTTGGTTTGATTATGATAACCACATCCGCAATACTTATTTTTCCTTAGCTGACCAGGCAATCAGAGAATATAAATCCCGTAATTATCGTTGTGAAGTCAGATTTATGATTACCACAATTGACAATCCTAATTTATTAGAACTTCCCTGGATTTATCTCGGATCTTATTTAGCTAATAACTAAAATGTCTCCCCAACCAAAAACCCAAACAATTCATTTAATCGGGCCACGTAGTTCTGGCAAAACAACTTATCTAGCTACACTGGCATATTTTCCGCAGAAAAAACGCCTAAATCATAAATTCCCAGGATTTGAAGTCAGTTATGACAAAGGATCTAAAATGGAAAATTTGGCACGTATGGCAGCAGATATTGTGAAAAAAGGAGCTAAACTTGCTGGAACTCCAAGACAAAAAGTAGAACATATACCTTATTATGATTTTCGCATAAAAATACCTGCGATTAAAGGTACACCTACTACGAATTTAGAAATAAATTTAAGGGATATAGCCGGAGAAATATTTGAAGATATTTCTGTTGAGCATAAATGGCTGAAAGTAGAACCATACATAGAAGATTTATTTACTGCTCAAAGTTGGCTAATTATGTTAACGGATTGGCAACCCTACCAGGATACCCGTCTTTATTTACCAGCTTTTGAAAAGTTATATCAAGAAATTTCAGAACAAGAGCAAGTTAAACCAGTAATTAAAAAATTACGTTTAGCTATTGTTATGTCAAAATGTGAACGAGGAGAAATATGGACTGGACGGTTGGAACCAGAAGAAGATTTATTTAAAGTTAGATTACCAAAAACTTATGAATTTTTAACAAATAAATTTCCAGCCCATACTAATAGATTAAAGTTTTTTGCTTGTTCCTCTTTTGGTGTACTCAGCGAGTATAAAGATGATTTCGATCCCCGTCCGAATCGTTACATTCCAGATGATGGTAGTTCAGCAGAATATAGTGCTTTTTTAAGAAGTCCTAGCCAATGGCAACCTTATGGTTTAATTTCGCCGATTTATTGGTTAACTACAGGAAAAACTTTCTATGATAGCCGCATTTAGAAGACCACCAAGAGATTTACCAGGCAGTCCTGATATTAGGATTATTGGGCCGCGTAGTTCTGGTAAAACAACATTTATGGCAGCATTAGCTCGTTGGGCTAATCCTAAACTAGATAGCCCAATTTTATCAGTTAATCCTTTTGATGATGATTCAGCTAAATTAATTAATCTTGCCCATGATATTTTAGAAAATGGTTTAGCGATCGCGCCAACAAGATTTGAGGAAGATGCCAATAGTTTACCGCTTTATACTTTGTTAATAGAGCTAAAATCAGCATTTTGGATTAATGGCAATGTTAGGTTTCAAGTTTCCTGTAGGGAATATTCTGGAGAAATTATTAAAGATTTGCGGGGTGGCACATCAGGAATTGATTTAAGTAATTATTTAGATGATTGTGCCGACTCATCAGGTTTGTTGCTATTAATAGATGGCACTTCTAGAGAAGATGAAAAGTATGCTCAAGCTTTTGCTAGGTTGCAAGCAGAACTTAATGAGCGTTTAGTTGGTAGAAACAAAGATTTAAGAACTTATCGAGTAGCTGTAGTTTTTACTAAAGCTGAACAATCCCAAGTTTGGATTAATCGCCACGATATTAATGAATTTGTTGAGCGCAAATTTCCTAAGACAAAAGCGATTTTGCAAAAATGGTCAAACGACTGGAAATGTCCTATTAATTACTTTTTTTGTTCTGCCTTTGGAATGAAGGGAAAACCTCCTAATCCTAATGTTAAAGTCCAAGCACGAGATAAAGGCGGAACCTATGGAGTGATTGCTAATCCCAAAGTTTGGCGACCTTTTGGTTTAGTTGCACCTATTTATTGGCTACACACAGGTAAAGACGATCAACGATTAAGAAAAATTGAGGAGTAAAGCAGTATGAATTTATCAACGCCAAGAGTTTATGAATTTTCCAGAAGTTTCGACAATCCGCACTATTCTACTCAGTATCAAAGATGGGTATCTGGAGGATTTAGTAGCGAAATTGCACCGTTTCAAGATCATCCAACGCCACCAGAAAAAATTCAAAGTGCTGTTAATCAACGTGATTTCAGAATTTACGATAGTTATCCACCTGCGAATTTTGAAGAAGTAGCTTTACTGGCTAGAGACATTTATGAATATTCAGTTTTAGCAGTTGCTACAAGGGCAATAGATGATAGCGGTCGTCCTTTAATTGTTTACCGATATTTTTGGTTGGAAAAACCTCCTTCAGATTCAGATATAGATGGAGTTGGCTCATTATTACGTTGGTGGTTCATTCAAAATCAACCACATTTTAAGTTTGATAATGAACCAGGAGCAAGTCAGCTAAGTTATAATTTACAGTTATATAACAAGCAGGTTTCTTACGAATACTTTAAGCAATACTATTCTCAAAGCTCAGAAACCTTAATGCAAATAGAACGTTATCCCTATGCCTTTTCTATTAACCAGAATGGGGGTAAATACTCGCGCAGAAAATTACATTTTATAGCTTTACACTTACATATAAAACATGGTATTCCTCTTGACTGGGCTTGGAATGTAGGTTGGCTGGAAAGACCAACTTTTACTTTAATTTATTGCGCTGACGAGCAAGCTTATAAACATATTAGTGATTATATTAAACCTAAGACAATTTCAAAACAATTGCCAGACTCAACAGTACAAAATTCTAGAGAACTTCAAGAAAAGCCACAAAAATGGAAGTATTCTGGGCAGTACAGCACATCAAATCAGGCTTCATCTTCAGGACAATCCACTACCAGTGGTAATGATAAGTTTTACAACAAAGTTAAACAATGTTTATTAAATATTGCTAGAAACGATGAAAAAATTAGCGACCCCCGCCTTTCAGAACTTATTAATCTAATAGCGCAAATTCCTTTTGCTAAATGGGAATGGAATGATATTATCGATCCAACAACTTTTCAGAATCCTCCCAGTCCAGCTACTAGCAGATATAGAGCATTATTAGCTCTTCTCGGTTACAGACCAATTTATAATTGGCTAGTGTGGTTAGCAAATTCAAAAAATGACAAATATAACAAAATTTCTGTAACGCTTCAGGAGCAACTTTTAAATCTTAGCGAGAAATATAACAAACAGAATGATGTGTATCTTCAGATTCAAGATCAAATATATAAAAGCCTTTCCGAGCTATTACTAAACTGTATCAATAAAGCTATAGGGGTAAATTCACCTGTATATCCAACTCTCCAATGGCTACTAATTAACTCAGGGAGCATTTGGCATCTAGAATTTAAGGAGTATTCAAAGAAATTATTGACTCAATTACTTCGCGGAGCCGACAATACAGCTAAGGATCAATTGTATGGCGAAATTCTTACACTCTTACAACAAATATCAGTATCAGGGCAAAACAAAAACTATCCTCAGTATCAAATTTTAGCTACTTTATTTCAAGAAAGAGAAAATTACAGCTTGTCAGCATTTTTCTACCAGCTATCTAAACGTAGTGTTCCCGCAGACGTTTATTCTCAAGTCCACGTAGAAGAAATTATTCCTCTTACTCCTAGTAATCCTTCGCCGAAAAAAAAAACTTCCTTTCCTTTTGGGAAGGTAATTGGGATTAGTCTTTGTGCATTAATTACGATGATAGGTGTAGGAATGATAGTATATTACCTCAAATCATCAACCACAAATATCTCAGATAAATCGACACCAATTTTAAGTAGTAACTTAGAGCGGGATATGTATCTTTGGGAGCATACAGGAGATCCTCAAGCTAAAAAGAATATTATTCAACAGTTACAAGACTTAACATCTTCTAAAAAAGGAGCTAATGCTGATGGATATGATAAGAATTCTGATTTTATCAACAATTTGTTTATAGCAAAGCCAACATTACAGTCTCAAGATTTAGATCAAGTACCGCTAGGAATAAATCCACAAGATACACAGGATTCAGATGTTGAAGTTATCCAAAAAATACTTAAAAGTATAGGTAATTATCAAGGTGATACTTCTGGTAACTTTGATCTAGCAACAGAAGAAAGTATCAAGCAGTTTCAAAAAGATAAAAAGTTAAGGGTAAAGAAGGCTGGTGATGTTGACCAAAAAACTTGGGAAAAGCTTGCTGAATCTCCTGAGTTTGTAAAAGAACAGGTGACGTTAGTAGCAGATTTTTTATTAAAAAGTTTTCAAACACACAAAAATGATTTAGAGATCAAACAAGATGTTAGCAAGCTAAAAAAATGCAAAGAGGAAGCGAAAAATAGAAGCTATATAAACTATACAAACTGTAGAGAAAATTTAATTCCTTCCCAAAAAGATAATTAGTATGAATTATGAAAAAGGCAAGAGGAAATTATGAGATTTATTTTCTATTCAATATCGGGGATAGTTTCAGCTTTAGTTGCATGGAACTTAAGTCAAATTTTATTGTTGGGTAGTGGCGAGTCTCTGGGAAAAGGTCTTTTACCTTTCCCTGATAATGTACCTCCTGAAGTGATTTTATTTCCGGTGGTGGCGGCTTGTTTAGCGATCGCAATGGTAACTACAGAAATATTCCTCAGTAACCCGACGCGCCACAAATCTAACTTACGGGTACTACCCCCCTATTTTTGGGCAGCAATGGCGACAGGTGTGGTATCAGGATTACTAGCATCGGCATTAAGTTGGTTACTTTATCAAGTTAATGTACCCGCGCCGATAATCAGAATTATTTCTTGGAGTATCATTGGCGTTTTTACTGGTTTAGGCGAGGGAATAAGCTGGCGGTTTCGGACTATTGAAGGAGCAACTAAAAGAGGAATTCAACGAATTGGGAAATCTACTTTGTATGGCTTGGGCGCTGGATTTTTCGCAGCACTGATAGTGGAAACTATTAGGAAATCTCTAGGAGGATATGAAGATCCTGTTGGCTTTTTCATTTTAGGGTTGTTTTTAGGTAGTTTTCTCAGTTTTGCAACTTCTCCTACTTATCAAGTGGCTCTGAGAGCAGGTGAAGGGTTTGAAGCAATAGATCCTAAATATCCTAAAGACAGGAGTGATCGCCCACGCCTTAATTCCCCTGATATTAATTTTGTTATTGGCTCCCAACCATTTATTGAAGAAGGGTTATCAATTCAACTACCTGCTGTTATCCCTACCGCTATTATTATCGGTTCTGATCCTGATGCCCATATTTATATCCCTGACATTCCTTGGCAAGCTGCATCTTTGCAAACAGAAAATCGGAATATCACTTTATGCTGCTTAACTGAAAAAGCTGTTCAAATCCAGACACGATATCTCATTGAAGGAAGTAGAAATATTCCTTTAAGACATAACCAAATTTTGACTTTTTATCATGCTGATGACTCCAGTAAATACTATCGGTTTGTTTTCTATGATAGATTCCTCGATCCAGAAGCTTAAACAAGGTCAGTTAATCGCTTTAGTTGCTACTTTAATGGGATTATTACCTCTGCCCGCAGTAGCAAGTTCTGTAGATATATATCGCTGGACTACAAAAGGCGATCGCGTGACTTTAAGAGTCAAAGTTTTAGATGATGAAAGAATACCCGTTCAAGGCTTAATATCTCAAAACTTTCAGGTACAAACCACCGATAAAGATGGAAACACTGTCACCTTAAAACCTAATCAAATCAGGCTGATTTCGCCAGAACAATCTCAACCAGAACCAGCTTATCTTGTGCTTTTACTTGATATGAGTGGCAGTATGCTTCGTAATGATTTATCCAGCACACAAAAGCTTAAAGGTGCAACGGATGGAATTAGAAGCTTTATCAATGAAGTCAGAACTGCTAACTTACCTGTGCAAATTTCTGTTGTTCCTTTTGGCGAAGCAGGTAGCATCTGCGGCAATGTATTCAAAGTCAATGCAAAGAGCATAGAGCAAAAGTTTTATCCAGCTACATCATCAGAGTTAGATAATCAGTTGACTGTTTTAGCTAATACTAAAGCTTGTGCAGCTACTAATATTTATCAACCAGTTACAGAAGCAGTCAAATATTTAGGAGAAAGATTTAAAGTCAATCCTGATAGCGAAAACTCTCAGGAAATACCACCTAAAATGGGAGTAATTTTACTATCTGATGGTTTTGATGTTTACCGCAACAATGAAAAAAAACGTTTTCAAAATTTGTTAGGAATTTTAAGACAAAATCCTCAAGTAATAGTTCACACGCTCGGATATGGAGAAAGATTAAATGAATTACGCGATCGGGTAAACTGCCCCCTGAGCGATAAGCAACTCACCGTAGATAATGTTAGCACTTATTGTAAATTACGAGATCAGAATATCAATGAGTATATTGTTGATGGACAAAGACTAAAACAAATTGCTCAAGCTACTGGTGGAATACATAAATTTCCTCAAGATTCCCAAGAAGTAGCAGATAGTTTAAAAACATTTTTAACAACTTTGCGCGAATATGAAATCAACTATAAACAGCCAGGAGCAGATCGAGCTACTAAACATTCAACTACAGTAAAAGTTAATTCGTCATCTAGAAAAATTAATAACATTGCTTCTGAGCCAAGACAAATTGCTATGGGTAATTTCATCTATACAGCCCTACCTTTTAAAGAACGCTTGAACATCTTAGGTTTTACAGCTTTAGCCGGAATAGCAGGTTTTTTTATTTTCAAAGGATGGAGCAAAAATTTGAAAGGACAAGCTGAACGTAATTTACAACAAACAGATCAATAGTATATAGACGTTGTATATGTCTATACAAAAACCTCAAACCTCATCATTAAAAATGCCAGAATACACTCTTGTTATCATAATTTCTAACGCTGGAAATAAAGAATTATCCTATTCGGTCAATTTAGATGGGATTTATGAAATTTATCCAGAAGATTACCTTCAATTAGAAACAAATCAATTACCTCTACGAGAAACATTACAAATTCAACTAGCCAGAGAATTGAGCGAATTGCAACTAAAATTACTAATCAATCAATGGATAAATGAAATTAAAGAAGGCAACAGACGTGCAATAATTCGCTTAGATTTACCACCAGTCGGTATCGGTGTTCCTATTAATCAGATAAGTTTAATTCAAACAACACCTCTTCCCTCAGTAACTCCGCCGATAGCTCCAACACCCAAACCACCAGTAAAACCACCTCAGTTTAATTCTCCAGCCAAACCAACCATGAACACTCAAATTAATTCTCCTGTGGCTAATCCAATTCCTCAAGAAAATCAGTCAAATAAACCTCCAGAAGAAACAAAAATTAATACGGAAATTCGCACAGCTAGTAATAAAGCTGATGATATTTAACAACAAAACTTATCAGCAAGATTAGATATCAGTGCAGAGCGGGAACGCATTATACTATAAATCGGTTATGCCCTAACTTTTTACTCTAAAAATATGGAACTACCATACGATAAATCTCAACGAGAATTGCAAGAGTTATTGCAAGCACAATATCCGTTAATTTTTCTGCGATCGCCTGAAGAAAGCAGAGCAATTAATTGTGTAATTGCAGCTTATCAAGCTTTGATTAATAATTCAGAGATTCCAGATGGTGAATTAGCCAGATGGAGTAGTATTGATGGTTTTCAACGTTTAGCACCTGCTCCTGGGGGTCAGGGACAAGTTAGTTGGCAAAGTACAGGTTCTCCACCTGATAAAAATTCAGATCCATTAATTCAAGCTCTTAATTTTTTGCAGGAACAGCGATTACAAAAACAAGCTAGTTCAAATCCCAATAGCCAATATGCTTATATTTTACCGGACTGGTCAACATTAATCGAGCCTAACTGCCATCTGACAGCCCGTAAATTGAAAGAATTAGCGATCGCAATTGAACAAAAACGACCCCGCCCGCGCATGACTTTAATTGTCGTAGGTTCAGATTGGTCAATTCCGACAATACTGCGTAACTGCGTACATATTTTAGATTTACCCTTACCCATTGGAGCCGAATTACATCAAGATGTGTTCAGCGTTGCTGTGAGTAAATATGGTTTAATTGATGAAGACGCTATCCGGCTATCAGAACAAGCTCAGGGAATGCCGTTACAAGCTGCAATTCAAACCGCCAAATTAATCACTACTAGAAATCTTTGGTCGCAACCTTATCAAGCGGGACAATTACTTTTAGAAGTTAAGAAACAGGAAATTCGCAAAACAGGTGTATTAGAATATTTTGCTCCTCAAGGACAAGGTTTGATGGAAGTAGGCGGTTTAGAATCTGTTAAATTATGGATTGAAAATCGCCGCGAGTGGTTTGAACAAGATAGTAATCCTGAAATGCGTCCGCGTGCGATTTTACTAGAAGGTTTCCCTGGATGTGGGAAGACATTTATAGCGAGAGCGATCGCTCAAGAATGGCGCGTACCCCAAATCAATTTTGAAATTTCCCGTTTGCAATCTAAATGGGTAGGTGAATCTGAAAGTAATACATTTCAAGCTTTAAGAGCAATTGAAGCTTCAGCACCTAATATTTTATTCATGGATGAAATTGAAAAAGCTTTTGCTGGTGTAGGTGGGGATAGTTCTGGAGTTAGTACCCGACAATTCGGGACATTTTTATCTTGGCTCAACGATCACGAATATCCAATTTTTTTCATAGCCACTTCTAATGACAGAACTATACTACCTCCTGAACTGTTCCGCGCTGGCAGATTTGATGAAATTTTCATTGTCATGCCACCTAATACACAGGAACGCTACGAAATTATTCAAAAACGCGCTCAAGCTTATAGACTGCCTCCAATTCCTCAATCTACCCTAGCGTTTTTAATAGAAAATACCTCTGGCTTTTCTGGGGCAGAATTAGACAAGTTAGTGAAAGAAGCTATTTATCTAGCTGGATTTGGATATCTACCTACGGAACCACACTGGAGACAAGCTTTAAACCAAATTAATCCTCAATATCGTACTCCCAAAATGCAAGCTTTATTACAGAAATATCTCAGGTTATTAGAAGAAGGTGGTGGAAAACCTGCGTCAGCACTAGAATTAGGATTTTTAGAAAGTTTAATTTTGTCTCCAAATCAATAACTCAGATAATTTACAAAGCCACCAATGTATCAAGTGCAAGAGTTTGGTTAAAAATTTTAAGTGGACTTTAGATAATTCTAGGGCAAAACTCAATCTTTGCTCGATCAGGCTAATGCTGAAGCGATTAGCCGCAGCATAAAAAGATATCAAATGGGTTCTATATAGCAATTTTAAATTAAGTGAGGTACAAAGATTGAAAAATATTGTAGTGCGAGCATCTTGCTCGCTAGAGATTTCCAGCGAGCAAGATGTAGTGCTAACGCACAGCTTCGCTAA
>JBARVL010000064.1:0-2069 GCA_049646245.1 Crinalium sp.
TGACCATTATAAAACCCCAATTCTCTCAAACGTTGCTGTATTGCAAAGGTATTGTTACTAGCATTCCCTGGTAACAAGCTAGTTGAATTGCTATAAGGATTAAAATTTTGAGCTATGGGTTGCACAATGCTGTTACCCACATTAAGTCCATAGTATTGTTGGAAGCGTTGAAGAGCCTGCTGAGTTTCCGAGTTCAATACTCCATTAATCGCCCCATAGTAAAAACCACTATTTCTCAAGCGTTCTTGTAGCAACACAATGTCAGAGTTGCGATTAGCTGGCGGGGGAGGTAGTACATTTCTATTACCAGGCACGAAATTTTGGCTTTGAGGTCGAAACTGCACCTGCGCTACTCTCTGGAATAATGCCGATTGAGTTCTAGAGCCAACTATACCATCAGCCTTAAGTCTTTGAGAGCGTTGGAATTGGCTAACAGCGGCTTTTGTCTGTTGGTCATAATAGCCAGTGGCATAAACATTGTTGTAACCCAATAGCCGCAAACTTTGTTGAATAGCTGTCACCTGTGAGCCGCGAGAGCCTACCTTTAGTGCTGCCATTGCCTCCCTTGCCATGCCTAAAATGCAGAAGGCAACAGCTAGAGATAGAAAATTGATGCAAGCATTGCGATACTTACTTGCAGCTACTTGATTAATCTTTGCTGGTGTAGGTAGCTTACAGGAAGCTGCCAGATATAGGTAGGTGAGAGTCTCCATAATATAGATGTCTTGGAAATCTTTTCCCCGTCAGTCTACCTTATAGCTTTGAGAATTGACAATTTTACAGCAAAAGATGCTGGCGGTAAATCAGCGATCGACAAATGTTACATCCCGTTAAAAATTACTGTGCTGTATCTGCTCGCTCCAAATTACCTGCCTTCACCCAACCTTCTTCATTAGTCTCTACCACTCGCACCTTCTGCCATTGTTTATCGTCACTATCTTGGATCACCACCACCTCTTGGTTATAAGCAACGCCACCAACTTTGCTGGACTGATAACTAGCTTCTGAGCGCATACTCAAACCTGATTGCCATTTAACACGAGCTTTGTATGCTCCTGCTTCTAACTGCGGTTCTTGAGATGGAGATGGAGACGGAGAAGAAGATGGAGACGGAGAAGAAGATGTGGTTGATGAAACTAACTTTGAGTTAGTTGCAGCCACTGTAGAACTTTTAGTATTAGTATTGGTTACTTTTTTAGACGGTTCCTCTTCAGGAAAAACTGGTTTTGGAGGAGTTGCTGATAGGGTGCTAAATAAGAACAAACCAGCGGCAACACTACCTAGTAAAAGTAGGACAACGCCCGCCAAAAAACCTACTACAAACTTTGCCAAACCTGACAAACTCATTGTTATGATTCCGGATGTTGAAGTTGATGTTGAATGCGACTATTTAAACCGCTATTTCTAGATGCCATACGAGCTTTACCTGCTGCTGCCCAGTCTTGTAAAAACTGAATTTGCGCTTGTGCTGTCCTTGCTAAGGGGACAAGCTGGCTGGCGGCTTCCAAGATGTCGTCAGTGATGAAGTCTCTGTTTTGGCTAAAGCCAATGTGCATTGCTTCAATGAGGGTTTGCTCAATTTCTGCACCTGAAAAATCGGGTGTTTCATAAGCTAGTCGATCTAAATCATAACTTTTTAAATTGTGATTTCTTAATCTGGATAAGTGTACCGCAAAAATGGCGCGGCGTTCTTCCTGGGATGGTAAACCTACGAAGAAAATTTCATCAAATCTACCTTTGCGGAGCATTTCTGGGGGTAAAGCCTGGATATTATTAGCGGTAGCGACAACAAAAACTGGGGAGGTTTTTTCAGCTAACCAGGTGATAAATGTGCCAAAAACACGGCTGCTAGTGCCTGCGTCTCCTTTGCTATCAATTCCACCAAAAGCTTTATCAATTTCATCAATCCACAGTACACAAGGCGCTAAGGCTTCTGCCAGTTGAATCATTTGCCTGGTACGAGATTCAGATTCTCCCACTAATCCCCCAAACAAACGCCCTACGTCTAGACGTAATAGAGGTAAGTGCCAATGGTGAGCGATCGCTTTAGCTGTTAAAGATTTACCAGT
>JBARVL010000065.1:0-6206 GCA_049646245.1 Crinalium sp.
CAGTGGATAAGAGATGCTACTTTAGGATTCAATACCGCGCGATCGCTCTTGATCTATCTCCACAGCATTACCATTGACATTCCCTAGTGACAAACGCACTTCATCAATCGCTGTATTGAGTTGAGCAATTTTATCCTCTAAACTGCGACGAGAAGTTTCAATACTGTCAGATTCGCTCAGTTGTCGCCGCCTAGATTTTCTCGGCTTACTTTCAGACAAAGTAGGATTAATTAAAGATTGCTCCGATTCTTCGGCTTCTGAAGTTTGTTTAGCAGCAAATAGCGCCCCAACAACTCCACCAGCTATACCACCTAGTATAGTTCCAAGCAAGAATCCACTTGTAAAACCATCGCGCTGACTCATATCAAGAAAGAAATTAAAGATTTTAGATTTGAGATTAATTTCAGCTTATCGCCTGGTTGACCTAGCTGCATGAGCAAATTAGGGGTGGCGCAGCTTCACAAAATTCAAAAATTTACCCCTCAGCCCTCACTCAGTCCTAAACTTAAGTTCCGAAAGTGCGATCGCCTGCATCTCCCAAACCAGGTACAATAAACCCTTTACTATTTAACCCCTCATCAATAATCGCAGTATAAATAACCAAGCTAGGATAATGCGTTCCCAATTGTTGCAAAGCTGGTGGGGCAGCAACTACAGAAATAATTCGCACAAAAGCTGGATTAACACCACGTTTAGTTAATTCTGCCATAGCAGCCATAATTGTTCCCCCAGTCGCTAACATTGGTTCTGTAATTAGAACCCTTGTTTCCGGGTCAAACTGTTCTGGTAATTTATTTAAATAACAGCTAGGCTCAAGCGTTTCCTCATTACGCACAATCCCCAAGTGGTAAATCGAAGCAAGTGGTAATAAAGGCTGCGCCCCCTCTAACAACGCCAGCCCCGCCCGCAAAATTGGTACTACTGCTATTGGTACTTGAGGATTAATAAAAGTTGCAGGGCATTCCGCTAATGGAGTTTGTACAGTTGTTTCAATACTTGGCAACCAGTCTCTAATTGCCTCATAAGTAAGCCACCGTCCCAATTCCGTCATCGCACTGCGGAACAAAGTTGTTGGTGTTTGGGCATCACGCACAACTCCCAACCAGTGCTTAATTAGAGGATGAGGTGGAACATGAATACGTAATTGTATAGCCATAGTCAACCGATTTTAAACTTGAAATTTAGGATTAACAACCTAGAACTTAGACACAGCCCCCTGTTAAAGCTTTATTCGGGGGTCACAAATTAATCAAGAAGATGCCTGTTAATCATAAGCTTTTATGGTTCTGATCATCTTACCTATCGGGCTTCTTAGCTCCCAGTCAGATAATTTATTGATAATTTATCTCAACACTATTGACACTATTTTTCAATAAAGCTATATTGTTTTTAGTGTTCTCCTCTCAAATTAAGGATCGGCAGGTGGGACTGGTAAGCAAGAGCAGACTCGTCCCCGCTTTTTTTTTTGACAAGCATAGCCCTAAGAATTAGGCATTAGTCCAGTCAAGCTGTAAACTCAGAGAAGTTAAATATTTGCAAGCTCCAGTTTCTTGCCTCAGAGCTAAAGCTCACCCAAAATTTCCAACTCAAAATCTCTTGACTCCATGCCTGCCACTTCTATTTCCTATTTCCTCGAAGATAAACCCGATCAAACTGTATTTGATGTCATTGTGATTGGATCAGGTATTGGGGGTTTAGTAACAGCAACTCAACTAGCTGCCAAAGGCGCTAAAGTTTTAGTACTAGAAAGTTATTTAATCCCTGGAGGAAGTGCTGGCTACTTTGAGCGGGAAGGCTACCGCTTTGATGTAGGAGCATCAATGATTTTTGGGTTTGGCGATCGAGGTACAACAAATCTTCTCACCCGCGCTCTCAATGCTGTGGATGTCAGTCTAGAAACTATTCCTGACTCGGTGCAGATTGATTACCACCTCCCTAACGGGTTAAACCTGAAGGTTCACCGAGATTATGAGAAGTTTTTGCAAGAATTAACAGCATATTTTCCCCACGAACGTCAAGGGATTCGGCAGTTTTATGATGAGTGCTGGAAAGTATTTAATTGCTTGAACGCAATGGATTTGCTATCACTGGAAGAACCTCGTTATTTAACAAGAGTATTTTTCCAGCATCCATTAGCTTGTTTAGGCTTAGTCAAGTATCTACCACAAAATGCAGGTGATATTGCTCGACGCTATATAAAAGATCCCGCTTTATTAAAGTTTATTGATATGGAGTGCTATTGCTGGTCAGTTGTTCCAGCAGATTTGACACCTATGATTAACGCCGGAATGGTATTTTCAGATCGGCACTATGGCGGAATTAACTACCCCAAGGGAGGCGTAGGACAAATCGCCCAAAAACTGGTAGAAGGATTAGAGAAATTTGGCGGGAAAATTCAATACAAAGCTAAGGTGACAAAGATTCTTAAACAAAAGAATCGTGCTGTCGGAGTACAACTAGCTGATGGCAAAGTTTATCATGCAAAGCGAATTGTTTCTAACGCTACTCGCTGGGATACATTTGAAAAATTACTACCAGCAGAAGAAATGCCAGCAGCGGAAAAAAGCTGGCAGCAGCGTTATCAAAAATCACCAAGTTTTTTAAATTTACATTTGGGGGTACAGGCAGATGTTTTACCTCCTGGTACAGAATGCCACCATATTTTTCTAGAAGATTGGCAAAATATGGAAGCACCAGAAGGTACTATTTTTGTGTCTATTCCTACACTTTTAGATCCAGAGTTAGCACCAGCAGGACATCACATTATTCATGCTTTCACGCCTAGCTGGATTGAAGACTGGCAAAAACTATCTGCAACAGAATACGAAGAGAAAAAGGAAGAAGCTGCTGGGCGAATTATTGAGCGTTTGGAAAAAATATTTCCTGGTTTAGATGCAGGTTTAGACTATATGGAGGTGGGAACACCTCGCACCCACCGTCGCTTTTTAGGGCGTGAACATGGCACTTATGGCCCAATTCCCAGTCGCAAGTTATTAGGATTATTGGGAATGCCGTTTAATCGGACGGCTATCCCAGGATTGTACTGTGTAGGGGATAGTACCTTTCCAGGGCAAGGGTTAAATGCTGTGGCATTTTCAGGATTTGCTTGCGCCCATCGTATTGCTGTGGATTTGGGAATGTAATATATAGCAGTTAGCTATCAGCTTTTTTAAAAGCATTTATTCGTCAGGGTTTCAGAATATTAAAATATTCTCATCTATCTGGGTACGGCTATAACAACTACAGATGAGATATTAGGGAGCGATCGCTATTTGCTTTAAATTCAACAATTTAAATTATTGATCAAAAAAATAAAATTCCGGCAAATTTTTTGACAAAATTATGCTTAGTTGTTTACAAAGCTCATTCGACTCAAAAAACTTTTAAGGCGATCGCTCTGTGGTTGAGTAAGAACTTCTCGTGCTGAACCTTCTTCTTCCACACGACCTTGATTTAAAAATAATACGCGATTAGCTACCTCACGCGCAAATTGCATCTCATGGGTGACAATCACCATTGTCATTCCTTCTTGGGCGAGTTGTTGCATCACTTGCAGTACTTCCCCCACCAGTTCTGGATCTAAGGCACTTGTAGGTTCATCAAATAACATAACTTGGGGGTTCATACATAAGCTACGGGCGATCGCTACCCGTTGCTTTTGTCCACCAGATAATTGTTCAGGATAAGCATTCGCCTTATCTGCAACTCCGACTTTTTCCAAATAGAACTTAGCTAGTCTGCTACTTTCCTTGGGCGATCGCTTCAAAACCTTAGAGGGAGCAAGTGTTAAATTATCTAAAACACTTAGATGCGGAAACAAGTTAAACTGCTGAAACACCATCCCCACTTCTGTCCGTAGTCTCCGCAGTTGGTTGGAAGTAAGACGAGAACGGGATAAATCTATACCATTAACGACTAAATTTCCCCCGTCAATTGTCTCCAAGCGGTTGAAGCAACGCAGCAAAGTACTTTTTCCACAACCAGAAGTACCAATTACTGCCACTACTTCCCCTTGGTGTATTTCCCCTGTGATACCTTGTAGTACTCTCAGCGAGCCAAAATTCTTCTCAATATTCTCAAAGGAGATAGCGGCAGAAGAAGCATTCATCTTAATTTGTATTTACTGAATGTAAAAGTTAATACCCAAGGGCAAGTAGTTTAAAATTAGCAAATTGTAATGGCAGACCTCAGTTATTTTTTCTTAGTAGTCCAGACAGTACTGAACATCATTAAGATTCCACCGATAAAAATGGCGATCGCCAGTCCACCTGCAATTAAATTTAGTACATCCTCATTAATTTCCATTGGTTCTTTATTTAAAGATTAATTGTGTCAACGGTACTACATTAGCAACATTACCGCTACGAGTGGACAAAAAACAATATGACTAAATTTATTCGGTTTTTACGTCAGCTATTGATTTCCTTAAGCTGTCTAGCCTTAGTAACAAGCTGTAGCCTGAATCCTAATCCTGCTGGTAGTGCTAAACAGTTGATAGTTGCCACAGAACCCGCTTTTCCTCCCTTTGAGGTACAAGCAGGTAACGGTGAGTTAGAAGGATTTGATATTGATGTAATCAATGCTATTGGCAAAGCGGCTAACTTTAATGTGCAATTCCAGAGTTTACCTTTCGACGGAATTATCCCAGCATTGCAGTCAAAAACCGTTGATGCCGCTATTAGTGCCATTACTATTACACCAGAACGCCTGAATACTATTTCATTTTCCCAACCTTATTTTAAAGCAGGACTGGCGATCGCTGTTCGAGCTAACAATAGCGACATCATCAACTTTGACAGCCTTAAAAATAAGAAAATTGCCGTCCAAATCGGCACAACTGGCGCTAAAAAAGCTCAAACTATTCCTGGTGTCCAAATTCGCACCTTTGATTCCGCCCCCTTAGCCCTTCAAGAACTACTTAACGGCAATGTTGATGCAGTAATTAACGATGCACCAGTAACCCTCTACGCCATTAAAACTGGTAATCTTCAAGGAATTAAAGTAGTCAGTCAGCTACTCACCGAAGAATACTATGGCATCGCTACAGGCAAAAACTCTCCTAACCTCAAAGCTATAAACCAAGGTTTAACAAGCATTTTAAACAATGGCACATACGCCCAAATTTACCAAAAGTGGTTTAACACTCAGCCTCCTCCACTACCAAAAACATTACCAGGTGCTACATCCACAGGAGTTTTATCATCACCCAGCGTAATTTTAACTGCTCTCCCCAACTTACTACGTGGTGCATTAGTTACTCTTCAGCTAACCGCCTTATCCGTCTTTTTAGGAATGATTGCTGGTTCACTAATTGGTATAACTCGTCTATCAAAAGTGAAGCCTCTACGTTGGGCTGCTAGAGGTTATATTGATTTCTTTCGGGGTACACCCCTGCTAGTGCAGATTTTTATGATTTATTTTGGTCTACCTGCACTAATGCAAGGATTTGGCTTAAATTTTAACTTAGATCGTTTAGTAGGCGCTGTTACCGCACTAAGCCTTAATAGTGCTGCCTATTTAGGTGAAATAGTGCGTGCAGGTATCCAATCAATTGAGCCAGGGCAAGCAGAAGCAGGACAATCGCTAGGTATGAGTTCAAGCCAAACCATGCGTTATATTATCTTTCCTCAAGCATTGCGAAGGATGTTACCACCATTAGGCAACGAATTTATTACTCTACTTAAAGATACCAGCTTAGTTGCAATAATTGGATTTGAGGAGCTATTTCGGCGAGGTCAATTAATTGTTGCAGATAACTATCGCGCCTTTGAAATTTATACAGCTATTGCCTTGATTTACTTATTGTTAACAGTTTTATCCTCATACCTGTTTAGTTTTTTGGAACGTTTAATGAATCCCGTCAAAAACACATCAAACTAATAAATCATCTCAAAAATAGGCTATTTATATTGCTCACTTCTTCATTTTAGCTAAGGAAATATCCCTGCCCATTTACCTATCACTATTAACCTAAAATTTATATCTAACAGCTTAATTGTTTAGTGGGAAAGTCTTGGATCACGAAACAATAAGAACTTGAAAATTTAATAATCTAAAAACCTCCTAGATATAATCTCAGGAGGTTTTTGATTTTTTCTGAAAAAGAACCTGGCACAGAGCGATTGTCCCGTGGGGCGACCCCCAAAGTATCGTAGCTGCTGAGGCGTTTCACAACCGAGTTCGAGAAGGATTCGGAGTGGTACCGC
>JBARVL010000066.1:0-2928 GCA_049646245.1 Crinalium sp.
GCAATTGGGGTTGCAGCAGCTTATGGGATGTATTTAGGGGCGCGGGAAATTGAAACAGATAACCGAGATGAGTTTTTAACTCGTCTTGAACAAGTTGCCCAGATGTTAAGGCAAACTCGTCCGACAGCAGTTAATTTGTTTTGGGCGATCGCGCGGATGTTAAAAACCGCATCTCAAACTATAGGATCAGTAGAATATCTCAAGCAGATTTTACTGGAAACTGCTAAAAAAATTAATGCCGAAGACATACAAACTTGTCAAGCGATCGGCGATGCAGGATTAAAAGTTTTACCCAACAAACCAGATAAACTGTGTCTATTAACTCACTGCAACGCAGGAGCATTAGCTACTGCTGGTTATGGTACTGCATTGGGTGTTGTGCGTTCTGCTTGGCGTGCAGATCGTTTAGCAAGGGTTTATGCTGACGAAACTCGTCCCCGCTTACAAGGAGCGAGATTAACATCTTGGGAATGTGTACAAGAAGGAATTCCTGTTACAGTAATTACCGATAATATGGCGGCTCATTGCATGAAGCAAGGTTTAATTGATGCTGTCGTTGTCGGTGCCGATCGCATCGCTGCTAATGGTGATACTGCTAATAAAATAGGCACATATAGTTTAGCAATTGTGGCTCAGGCTCATAATATTCCTTTCTTCGTTGCTGCGCCTTTATCTACAATTGATTTTGAGTTAGATAACGGCAACAAAATTCCCATTGAAGAACGCCATCCATCCGAAATTTATCAAGTTGGGGAGACAGTTATTTGTCCAACTGGCGTTGAATTTTACAACCCAGCTTTTGATGTTACACCTGCTGAATTAATCTCAGCAATTATTACAGAACATGGGGCAGTCCCACCCAATCAATTAAAACAATTTCAGAGTAATTAAGTAGGTCAAAACGCATTACCCCACCCCCCAGCCCCCTCCCCTTATTAAAGGGAGGGGGAGATTTGAGTGCTACAGATATGCCCGTAGGGGCGGGTTGCAAAGATAACCCAATGGTTAGACAGATAAGTTTTCCAAACCCGCCCAACTACGAATGTGTAGTATTTTTATAAAACTACCTTAACCTTGTTTTATCAATACTTTTAGATACTTTTTTACAAAAATAGATACTTTTTTAATGTCATAAAGTATTAGAGTAAACAAATAAACGTATCTTTATGAGTAAACCCAAGACAGCAATTGCGGTGTATGACCGCAATCCGACTGAGACTATCCTGAGTAAAGGCGGTTCGTTTAGTTGGGTTCTAAATCGTGACGTAGCAATACAATGTCGCTACCTAATTTGCTGTCGCTCTTTCCCTCAAGATAACCAACTAAAAGATTCTGCCTTCCTAATTGGAAAAATAAGTGATATTGTTCCCTCTCCAGATCCAGAGAAAACAACCCAAAAGAGATGGATGATCGAGTTCAGTGAGTACGCGCTTGTTGATATCCCCAATGTTTGGAAAAAATGGCAAAATCCTGTCCGCTACTTCGATTCTGAAGAAATTCAAGAATTAGAAGAAAAGCTAGGGAAAAGTCTTGATGAGTTAGACTTTCAACCAATGATGAAAGCCAAACGAGAACCGAAACCAGAAGCGGAGCCTGAGTTAGAGGGGGATGTAAAACCTTTAACTATTAAGGAAGCGAAAATTGGTTTAGCGAAATCTTTTGGTGTTGATGTTGATGCTATAGAAATCATTATTCGCGGTTAAGCGTTACTCTAATCACGATCGCCCCTCCCAGATGCGATCGCTGGACAAGCTAAAAACTCCTTAAAGCCAGTCACGGCAATACTTTCAGTAACTTTTAAAAAATTACTTGACATATTTGAAAAAGTATCTTAAAGTATATACATAACGAAAGCGAGGACTCCTATGAGCGACTCCAAAAAAGCACTTGTGGTCTTTGAAGGCTATCCGGCTGAAAATATCCTTCGTCAAGGCGGTTCCTTTAGTTGGAGGTTAGATCCTGAAAGAGCAAAACAATATGACTACCTAATTTGCTGCTGCTCCACTCAAGATAGCGAACTAAAAGATTCCGCCTTCCTAATCGGAAAAATAAGTGATGTCATTCCCTCTCCAGAGGAAAAAGCCCCTGACAGATGGATGATCAACATCAGTGGGTACGCTCCTGTTAATATCTCCAATGTTTGGGAAGGATGGCAAAATCCTGTCCACTACTTTAGTGATGAAGAAATTCAAAAATTTGAAGAAAAGCTTGGGAAAAGTATTGATAAGTTAGACTTTCAACCAGTGATGAAAGCCGAAGGAGAACCGAATCCAGAAGCAGAGCTTGAGGGGGAGTCTTTAAAAACTTTAACTGTTAAAAAAGCAAAAATTGATTTAGCGAAAGTTTTTGGTGTTGATGTTAATGCCATAGAAATCATAATTCGTGTTTAAGCATTACTCTAGTTGTTAGGTGATTGATGTGGAAATCACCTAACATTTTTTTATCTACGGCGCATGATGTAGAGACGCGAAATTTCGCGTCTCTACGCTGACTAACAGAAAGGAAACAAATGAATTACACACCAGAAGAAATCAGTATTTTAGAACGTATTGCTATAGCGAAAAACCCGGAAACACCAAAAAACGTTCTCAAAGAATTAGCTAATGATCCAGAGGAAAAAGTGCGTATTTTTGTCGCTGCAAATGTTAATACGCCCAAAACTGTACTAACAACATTAGCAAGTGTAGCACCTCGTTATGTAGCTACCAACCCCAATACACCCGCTAAGGTATTAAGACAACTAGCAAAAAACTATTCTGAGTATGTAGTAAGTAATTCCAATGCTCCAGAAACTTTATTGAAAAAATTAGCCGAATCTTCATCAGTAATAGTTCGTTATTATCTAGCAGCAAATCCCCAAGTTCCAGTAAGCGTACTCAGGAAATTAGCAGAAAATGAAGAATCACCTCTGGTACTAGAAAATATTGC
>JBARVL010000067.1:0-6283 GCA_049646245.1 Crinalium sp.
CTGCCCCTCTGCTCCCCTGCTCCCCTGCCCCTCTGCCCCTCTGCCAGATTATTCCAGTGCGATCGCAGATCCCCATCGGTCTTGAGGTAAAAAAGATCTATCCATTGGTAGATGGGCAACTGCTTCGGTTAGGGTAAAGGTTCCTGCTTCAATCCATTGCTTTAATTCCCGCGCCACTTGGGTAGATAGATACATACTGGCTAATGGTGCGGCGCGTACAGGTTTGCCTTCAATCGTAATTCGACCGCTTTTAAGCTGGGCATAACTTACTAAACCAAAAGTGGGACGGACGCGCCTGGGTATCGAAAAATCTACCACTGGTGCAACGATGTCAGTATCTTTGACAGCACAACGGGCAACCACTTCTTCTTGTAATACAGGAAGTGGCACACCTACACCCAACATTAAGGAAGGTCCGTAATTCTTAAAGTAGCAACCGCGTACCCATTTACGATCCATTTGTTTCGCATCCCCCATCAGTGCTAGAGTTGCTGCTGGTCCTACTGGGGTATGGTTGGGTAGGCGTTTTTGTAAAGGAAAGTGCTGAGTTCCTTCCCAAGCCACATAACCAATACCGCCTCCTAAGAAGATGCGGGTTCCAATACCTATGAGGTTAAGATCTGGATCGTTGAGTAGAGGAGAAATGGCTCCTGTGTTGGAGTAGACAGCATTTCCTAACCTTGGTTGTAAAGGACCAAGATAAGTAAATAGAGGGCGATCGCCTCCATTTACACCCACAATAAAATTTTGGTAGAGGTTGCGGGGATTATATAAATAAAACTGGTTAATTGTGTCGCGGCTAATAGTTGTATCAAATGATGCTCTTGGATAACAATCTGTCACCTGTCCTATAGCACGTAATTGTACAGATTTACCAGCAATTAAATCTTCGATTACATGACCGCCACCACGTTGCTCTCTAGCTGTTCCATTTGTTGTGCGAATATCTAACACTTCACCTGTACTAGAATATTCAACTACTTGAGTTGCCCCTAAATACAAATCTACGGCTCCAAAACCTGCATAAGCAGAAACACCATCCAACCAACAGGAGCGAATTTTGATTGGTGGGTCAGTGTGTCCCAGGTTAATAATTGCTCCTGATGACTCCATTGGCTCAAATGTGCCTGTAGTAATTACATCTACTTGCTTTGCCGCCTGAGTTACACCAATTTCTGCTACCCGCGCTTTTAATTCTTCTATTGTCCAAACAACAGCACAATGGCGGGTAATTTTATCATTAATTTCAGCTATTGTACGCATAAATCAATTAACAATTATCAATTAACAATTATCAATTAGCCCACAATAGATATCAAATTAATTGTGACCAATGTATTACTCAAGCTCGACTTACGATTGGATCTCAGTATCAGTTGTTTCTCTAGATTCATCAGGTTGTATAGAGTCGGAAATTACGACTAATTCTGTTTCGTTTTTTTGTTTGGTATTCCATTGATCCAAAACATCTTTTACAAGCACTTCCTGTACCCAAACCTGACCTACAACTGTTAAAGGCAAAGCTAATAAAAAACCTAAAACTCCAAAGAACGTCGCAAAGAATACTTGAGCTAGTAATGTAACTGCTGGAAGTAAAGATACTTGTTGCGCCATTACATAAGGCGTGAGTAAATTAGTTTCAAATTGCTGAATTAAGAAGTAGACGATCAATACAGCACCCGCTCTCCAAGAAGCATCAACATCTAATAATGAGATTGCCATTGGCAGTACTACGCTTAAAGTCGGACCAATATTGGGAATAAAGTTGAGTAATCCTGCTAATACCCCTTGAGCTAGTGGTACTGGAACGCCTAAAACCCACAAGCCAATTACACTGAGGCAGGCAACAACAGTCATGCTGATTAAAGCGCCGATAATCCATTTACCTAAAGCAAATTCACATTGATCGAGAATTCCGTCCGCCCGCCGCCGATAAAAGGAAGGGAAAAGCCGTACAAATGCTTGACGGTAGGACGTTGGTTGAGCTAACAGCATTAGCGTCAACACAATTACTAGCAGGAAATTTAGGATTACTCCTAATGAACTAGAGAAAAAAGCTAACGATCTACCTGCCAGACCCTGAAGCAAAGGCTGTACTTGGTTAGTAAAACTATTAACATCAGGTAAATACTGACTTATCTGAGGTGAAAGCAGCGTTGTCAGTTGATTACGCCAACTATCAAATAGCTGTAATACTTGGGGTAACTTGGTTAAGGTCAGTTCCTGAAACTGTGTGATAAATGGAGGGACAATTATAAAGAAAAAGCCCACAAGTACAGCTAAAAAGATTCCCAGTGCTAACAGTACTGATGCTGGACGTGGTATGCCAAATTTTCGTAATTTCCGCGCCAGTTGGTTTAATGACGTTGCTATTAAGACGGCTGCAAACACCAGCAACAATAACTGTCGTAGTTCCCACAAAATATATAGTGAAATAACTAAGGCGAGTAAGCCAATCCACTGACCTAGTTTCACAATTTTTGACTCCTAAATGCGCTAAATTAATGAGTTTTTCCTAGCAATTACTGAAGATAATTGCTGTTTATTGCAGTTATAGCCGTAGCCAAATAAGTTAAAACATTTTAAATTGCTGAAACCATTGGTGATAAAGGCTTTGAAAATCGTTGATAGCTGACGATGCAGACTGCTGACTGCTATAGATTAGCGGATCTTGGTTACTTCGCCTAGAGTCTTGGTGGTGAGGATAGGGCTATAAGCAGCTTAATCTATCTGGCGATAGAAATATGAACGCCACCAGAGAGCGATCGCCACAATTAAACTAGGTAAAAATACTACAAGCAGTACTGTCGTTGGTGTGCTTGCTAGGGAAAAACTTGGTGCTGCGTACTTAATTAAGGCAGAAAGTACAGCAGAAACGATTAAAACTTTCAAAATGAACCAAATTTGATCACTCATATCACAAATTGATGCCTTCGCAACTGTAAATAAAGGTAGGAAATACCGAGAAAAGTCAGGGTAGACTCCGACCTTCGCTATACCATTGAATTCCGTAGAATAAATTTAGTGTTACAAAACTTAATTCAGTATTAAGGAAATAATAATTATGCCTGTTGACACTAATAATAAGCAACCATTGAAATCGCCAAGAGCAAAGCAGCTTGGCGGAAGTTTACTGATTCTAGCAACAGTACTTTTACTGCTAAATTTTATAAAGCATCATACTAAATAATTATGGGCAGGTAGTAAGAGCAGCACCACATTGATCTTCTCTTGCTAACCAACCACGTAAACCTTGATATTCAACTTGCGCCCATTCTCCATTACAACTTAACATTTTGATG
The DNA here is from genome assembly GCA_049646245.1 of Crinalium sp. Lineage (GTDB taxonomy): Bacteria > Cyanobacteriota > Cyanobacteriia > Cyanobacteriales > PCC-9333 > Crinalium. Next base: position 3,303 of record JBARVL010000067.1, read on the forward strand.
CTAGTATTAGCTGGGATTGTTTTTAATTTCTGGCTATTATTACTAGCATTAGCGTAAATATTTACTTTATTAGTATCATAACCGCGTGTTGCTATACCTAAAAGAGGGGAGTATACCCAGCCATCTCCTTGATAGCCACCGCTAGCTTTGGTAATTTTAACCCAATTTCCAGAGGACGCGATCGCATTAACAGTTTCTTGGGTGGGTATTTTGCCTAAAATTTTACTATCGGAATTTGGACTACTCCGCACATTTAAGCCTTGTGGATCTTCGTCAGCAACATAAGCATATATATTACACTTTTCTTGATTAGCTATTTTTGGACTAGCTGCTGGTTTTGATACATTTTGTGGCGCTGTAGGAGTAGCGGGGGTTGAGACGCTTTGAGAAGTTGTTTCTGGATCGGCACAGCCAATACAACTTAATGAGAATATAATTAATAAACTTCTGGCAATATTCTGTGTAATAATCCTTGGTTGTCTTACCTTTAGGAAGTAAGACTTAGAATTTGGCAAAGGGTTGGTTAATGTTGATAGTTTGCTGTTGAAATGTCGAGTCATCGTTTTTAGGTATTTTTAAGACACGACGCTGAGTTTTGCACTTGTGTTCCTATTTTATATCGTGGGCAACCCTACTTTCAACAGAGTTACCTCTAGGGAGGATCAGGCTAATTGTAACAGTTGATGAACTAAACAGATGAGTGCGATCGCACTTTTTGTAGTCTAGTCCATATTAAACTTTTATGGCTTTCTTCTTACCATGTATAACACTTATGTAGCTCAACAACTACAATATTGATAATCGCGATCGCATTACCAAATTGTTTCTACATGAGAATAAGCAAGAATCTTTGCGTCACGAGTAACTAATTTAACTCCAAGTCTCCGAGCTAAAGCTACTATAATTCTATCTGCGGGATCTTTATGAAAAGTACCTGGTAATTGGGTACTGGCGATCAAATCTTCAGGAATCACTGCTTCAATAGTAATACCTGGATAAGCACTGGCTTGCTGATACCAATCATTAATTTCCAATGGTAGTATGAGTTTACCTTGCTCTATTTTTATAGCAATTTCCCATACAGAAATAGCTGAGACAAGTAACCCATTATTTTGTTCTTCCTGGGTAATTAACCTGAGTGCTGGTTCAGATAATTGTTCAGGATTATATAACCACCATAGCCATACATGAGTATCTAAAACAATCATTCGCTAACTGCATCCCATAGTTCAGGCATAGGTTCGTCAAAATCCTCAGCAATCCAAATTGGCTGCCCTCTTAAAGGATACTGTTTATCTATTTTTTTTATTCCTTTAACAGGTAAAATCATAGCGACAGCTACACCATTCTGAGTAATGGTAACTTGTTCCTGGAAATCGGCTATTTCATTCAACAAAGCTGGTAGATTGTTTTGGACATCGGTTAGATCTTGGTATTTCATATCAACATATTCAACCCAGATAAATTACAAAAATAGTTGGTCTTTTAATAGTAATATAATGAAGTGACAATTTATATCAAAATTTTACTATAAATTTTCCCATTCATAAGAGTGAAATCTCAGCCTGCTTCAAAATTCTTCCCAATAGATTTTGGCTAATATCTCCTTGATGTGGGTTGGGAATACGTACTCGCAGATTATCCCGAACCATAAACTGGTGCTTACTACCTGAATAAGGACCTTCAAAACCAGCAGCACGTAATGCAGCAATCAAGTCACGACGAGAAATAGAGCCGAAAGAGGGCATAAGTTAATAGCCTGAATATTATTTTTACTGATAAAAGTTTGGGTTACAAAGACTTCTTGTAAAATCAGGCGACCGATTCAACTTTTATAGTCACACCATCAAATTCTGGCAATTGATGACCCCTAGCAATACCAAGAATTATCCACTCTTCTAATACTTCTAATAATTCCCTACGACAATCTTCAAGTGTAGTACCTGTTGCCCATACTCCATTAGCCCCAATAATTTCGCCATAAAATCCTTCATCATTTTCTAGCATTTCATAATGTGCTGCTGACATTGCTTTCTGTAGATATTGCTGAATCATATACTACCTCTAAAGCTGATAAGCGCCATATTACTATCGTAATTAAATAAGTTAACTACTGCGACACCCACCCAAGTTTAACAGTTTTGTCATAGCCACCACTCACAAGAGTTTTGCTATCGTGGCTAAAAGCGACTGATTCAACATAAGATTCATGTCCCGTCATCGGGGCAACTTCTTGTTTAGTTTGCAAGTCCCAAAGTTTAATTTTTTATCATCACTCCCCAACTGCAAGAATTTTACCATCAAAGCTAAATCCCTTGTTAGAATAATTAATAACAATCTAAAAATTTAACAAATGATCGATGAATTTAAGCGCCGATGGCAAGCATTAATAATGATGCTACCTGGATTATGTTTTAAGATCTTATTGATTTTTTGTGTAGTGTTTTTGTTTGGCATTGGCGAGGTAGCTGAACTAAAATGTCAGCGACTTCCCCTAAATAGGGGAATATGCCAAATTGTTAATTCTGGTTTATGGTGGTCAAACAAAAAAGAAATTCCCTTAAGTAAGTTGCAAGGTGCAAAGCTTCAAGAAGATATATCTCGCGATGACAAAGGTAAAACTTCCCGAAATTATTCTGTTATTCTATTAACTCAAGATGGTGATATGAAACTTGCCAGTATTTGGTCTTCTAACAATAAACAAGCATCAGAACAAGATGTCGCTCGGATCAATGAATTTGCTAGTAATTTGACATCATCACTGAATATCAAACAAGATCATCGTTTTCTGCCCTACCTTATGGGAATCATCGTCTTATTTGTTTTTCTAAAATTCTAAGAATTCCTCTTTTAAATATCATTGGTATTTTCCTCATATAGATGTTAACTCCTGGTGACTAAATGCCCGCCATGCACACGAAATTAATATACTTACTGTGATATCAAGTCCGGCTAATTAATTACGATATGTATACGGGCGG
>JBARVL010000068.1:0-5076 GCA_049646245.1 Crinalium sp.
ACAGTTATTAAAGAGTTAGATATTACTCCTGCTACAGCACAGGGGAATGGTAACGCGGGTGGACAGCAAATTCAAAGTGCGATCGCAATTCAACATTCTCCCGCACCAGGTACACGCCCGATCAATACTGAGCCTCTTTCTCAAACAATCGAAGATAGCTATCGCTACGAAAACTCAGCTAGATTTCAAAAGAAAATTATCCGTTTCTCACCTCTACAACCCCGCACCTCTACTAACCAAAGACCTGCCAATTGGTATGTAGTTGACGCAACTGAAACAGGCGAACTTGTCGCCCTTGCTGATGTTCCTTACAAACTAGGTATTGATGCTCGTTCTCATTTAGAACCCTCTGCATCTAGTACCACTCAAGATCCTTATTGCACCCAAGGGTTTACTTATACCTTTGGAATGGAGCAAACTCAGCAACCGCAAACCCATATAGCGCCTTCCTTTTATCAACAATATCAGCCTTATTACAGTTACGAATTAAAACGGTTAGCAAGTTTTCCCTTAGTTTTTACCTACCGTCGGATTTTGAGTCCTGGAGAAGGAAAAGAAGCGACATTTGGGGGTATCAAATTTACTGAACCCACCCCAGGCGATATTTCCATGCAAAACTGGACTTGGGGTAACGATTACCGTCCAGGGACATCTGCTGATAACTTAATTCTTACCTCAGAACAATTACAAGCTGCTGGACAATTACAACCAGGCGGTTGGTTGGGAGGTTTGCGGACGGAAAGTTTACGCAAAGGTGAGGAAATTTCCCAAGGATATTTTCATTGGTTAGTAGCTGGTACAACTGATTCACAATTAGGTGATGGGGTGAAACAACCACAACCTAATAACCGTTACCTCACAGGTTTAGATTCCCCAATGGGTACGGTACATGGTTTATCTAAGTATCCATATATTAGGGAAGGACGGCGGATTATTGGCAGACCAGGTTATGGTTATTCTGAAGGCTTTATGATTTCAGAAATTGATATGTCTCGCCTCGATTTCAGCACTGATTATTATCGCCAAAACTTACCGCCAGAAATGTATCGCAGTTTAGTAACAGCATTGGCTGGTTTAGAAGCGCCTGCGGTTGCTAGTAATTCCTTAGCTTTAGATAAAGTCAAGCGCAGAAGCCGTTCGCGGATATATCCTGATTCTGTAGGTGTTGCTCATTACGCGATCGACTTCCACCCCTGTATGGCTACAAGTCCTCCCGAAGCGCCTGGTAATACAGATCGTGAAGGTGAACGACGTGGTGCAGGACAAGCATTTCCCTTTGAAATTCCTCTGCGCTCAATGATTCCCCAGAAAATAGACAATATGTTAGTTGCAGGTAAAAGTATTGCTGCTAGTCATATTGCTGCTGCTGCTTATCGAGTTCATGCTTTTGAATGGTCAGCAGGTGCGGCTGCGGCTACTACAATAGATTTTGCTTTAGATAAGGGAATTATGCCTTATCAGTTAGTAGATGAGTTGCCTCGACAAGAACTGCAATTAGAAGAATTACGACAAAGATTAGATGCTCAGGGCAACTTTACTGCTTTTCCAAATACTTCGATTTTCAATGAATCTTGGGAAGGTTGGCGCTAAACGGTAATGACTTGTTACCAGTAACTCGTTCCCAGGTTTAACCTGGGAACCAGGGCTAGAAACTTTAAGTTAGATTTTGCACTAAGAGCCTATCCGAAAAATAGATGATTACTCTTAAATATCTGCGTTTATCTGCGTTTATCTGCGGTTAAATACTCTTAAAAGGACTTTTCGGATAGGTTCTAAGAGCGATCGCCCGTCACTGTTGATACTGATGGCAATTAAAAACCTAACCCCCCAACCCCCTTCCCTACAAGGGAAGGGGGAGTTCTTTAAGCCCCTCTCCTATGAGGAGAGGGGTTGGGGAGAGGTCAAAGAGCGTAAATTTTCTTGACAAAGTGTTAAGCTAAAGGTTTGCTTCAACTCAGCCGTCGGTGTTGAACATTAAATTTGATATAAATTATTAATAAATAATGTAAATTTACTAAAGTTGATTGAATCGCCTATGAATACATTAATTTCATTAACTACTGCTATGGCTACTGCACCAACTGTAACCCCTGACAAGGTTAGCGAAGTTGTCCGCAAAACTTATCCTAACTATAAAGTGATCGTGTTGAATGATGACTTCAATACTTTTGACCACGTTACTAAGTGTTTAATGAAGTATATTCCTGGGATAAGTGCCGATCGCGCCTGGGAACTTACCAACCAAATTCATTTTGAAGGTCAAGCTATTGTTTGGGTTGGTCCTCAAGAACAAGCTGAACTTTACCATCAGCAACTTAGACGCGCAGGTTTGACAATGGCACCCCTAGAGGCAGCTTAATGCCATGAATAAACCTAACAGTGGCAGGTTGGTGTGGAACCATTCTACACATATTCCTGGCTTGATTCCAATTTTAGAGCGGCTTACCAGTTATACGGGCATTCAAACAATTACACCCGCAGTAATTGGACGGGCTAAAGGTCATTGCCCCCGTTTGCAGCTAAAAATCTCCGTCCCCATTCTGGGAGGATTTAAAATTATTGCTAGGGCTGGTAAAACCTTTCAGGAAGTATTTATCCTCACCAACCTCAGCCAAGGTGAATTAGAGGAAGCGATCGCAATAGCTATGAAACTGAAACTCAAGTAATCTTGTTTCTGGGTAACTAAATCTGCGTTGAGACAAAAAGAGCGATCGCGCTACATCCTATTCTGCATATCTTGATGCTAAACGGCGTAGTGGCAAAATCAATATGCAAGAACAAGTTAAACAATAAGAAATCAACGCCGTAAACTTCAAGCTTAGTAGTAATATATCCCAATCAGGTAGTTGCAGCTTTTGAACGACAGTAGCAAGGCAATAAACTATCCAGTAGGAAAAAGTCATCATCAACAGCATTCTTTCATCACTGCTTTCCGTTTCATCTGTAATTGCATCGGGATAAAATAGTAAAATTAGACCAGCAATACAAGCTATCAAAGAAATAAAGACTAGATAATCGTGCCAATTAAAATTTGGCATTCTTAGACTCCTGCTATCCAAACCATAATTGGACATCAGTCTAAAGTAATAAACTTGATAAATGTATTAATTTTTACAAATTGCAATACTTACAGGTCTTACCTAGAGATCCCCCTAAATCCCCCTTAAAAAGGGGGACTTTGAATGTTCCCCCCTTTTTAAACCCTGCTAGGGGGGATCTAGGTTTCATCGCAGTCAACACTCAGCAAGATTCTTGAGTTTCACAAGCAGCAATACTCACCCAACTACTAGACCCATCAGCCCAATGCTCCTTTTTCCAAATGGGAGCATTATGCTTGAGTGTATCAATGGCGTAGCGACAAGCTTCAAAAGCTTCGGCGCGGTGAGGACTACCTACAGCTATCAACACACTGATGTCACCAATTTTTAATTTGCCCGTGCGATGGTGAATCACTACCCGATTAATATTTGACCATTGAGAGCGAATTTCAGTAGCTATTTGCTTGAAGACATTAATCGCCATTGGTTCATAAGCTTGATACTCCAAAGCAACTACCTGTCTACCATCAGTTTGATTGCGTACCATCCCACTCATAACTACTACTGCACCATTAGCTTGATCGTCAGCTAAAGCATAAACTTCTTCAAGGGATAAGGGAGCAAAAGTAATTGCCAAATCTTTTACACTTGAGGTAGGAGTGTCGATCAAATTGGGTACTGTTGTCATTAGACTTTTGGGATTAACGTTTAATTGGGAATAAATATATTTTGATTTATTCAGAAAACTTACGCCTTGCCTATATATATAGCTTTTGGTAGCGACAACGGCAGTGATTATCGTTCCATTGCTGTTATGTAATATTTCTCTGGATGAAGATTATTAACAAACGATTGAGGAACACTACTAATAAATACTGATTGCGTATCCTTGGGAACAATAAAGATAGCAGGCTGAATAAACCCTGATTATTTGTCAAATATTAAAATATTTTTAAATTATGAAAGTTACAGCAGATCAAAACGAACTAGATAGGCTTGCAGCCTTACACCAGTATCAGATAGTAGAGACACCCCCGGAAGAAACATTTGATGCGATCGCACGTTTAGCCGCCCAGATTTGTCAAACTCCAGTAGCATTAATCAACTTTATCGACGATCGCCTCCAGTGGTTCAAATCCCATATCGGCTTAGAAATTATTCAAATGCCACCTAAAATCGGTTTGTGTAGTCGGTGTATTCAGCAACGTGACGTGCTAGTAATCCCAGATACATTAGCCGATGAACAATCAAGATCAAACCCAGTAGTAAATAATTATCCCTACATCCGGTTTTACGCTGGTGTACCCTTGATTGTACCTGGAGAGTATGCAATTGGCGCTCTTTGTGTGATTGACTATCAACCAAGAGAACTAAACAGCGAACAGCTAGAAGCACTTCGCCTCTTGAGCCATCAAGTAGTCAACCAGCTAGAAATTCGACGTAAGATTTTAGCGGAAAAAGCCTACTTCCAAACAAATTCCCACCTGCAAATCAATACTCATAGCCAAATACTTACACCTGTTGCTACCCAGGTTGAAGAAATAGCAATATCATCTATGCGAAGCAGCGAACACATTAAAGCAGAAATACAGCAGACATTAGGTTTTTTCCCTCCCTTCTTTAGCTCCGCATTAGGGAACCCTCATGTATTTGAAAATTTATGGCAACAAACACTGAGCGCCTATTTAAATAATCCTCTATCGCCCATATTTAAAGAAAAACTTTCCGCCTACTTATCACGCTACTGTTCTGTTCCCTATTGCATGATCGTTCATAGTAGCTCCCTACGTCCCTTGGGAGTAGAAGCGCGGGAGATATTGGCACTGTTGCAAGCGTCGCCACCACAAGAAACAGAGATTAACAAGCATCTACAAGTACTACAAGCACAACCGGAATTACAAACAAACTTGCCAGCAGAAAACTCTGCTGTTGAAGAAAGTTTGCTTTACTGTGCAATTTATATTGCGATCGCCAAAGAAGAAGCCGAATTTTATAAATTTGAATTACGCCGTCTACTGGGAAATATCAACTACCAGCA